>DSBZ01000017.1 GCA_011057175.1 Candidatus Acetothermia bacterium | reverse complement strand
CTGAGACAGCGGTGCGGGGGCAGGCGGACAAATGGACGGGGACCGCCCGCCCCCTGTTCCCTGCCCTCCGCCTCTCGTCCGTATCCTTGGGGCATGAGGTGGTCTGTGATGAGCAAGAGCCTGATCGGAGCGGTCGTGGTGGCGACGCTCGTGTGGTGGGCGGGGTGGGCCGAGGCTCCTGCCCCCGTGGGAACGGTGGGGACCGAGATCACGTTCACCGCCCCAGGTGCGTCCAGCGGCGCAACCTCCCTCTCCCTCGCGTTTGGGCAGGCCACGGTCTCGAGCCGGACCGAGTTCTCCCGTGCCGGGCTCGACGCCGAGCACCTGACCCTGGCCGTGGACTGGGGAGGGGTCACGTTCGGGACCGGGATGACGTTCAACCCCTGCTTCTCCCGCTACTGGTTCGACGTCCGGGGCAGCTGCTACCTGTGGTGCTGCCCACTCGGCCTGGGCGGGCTGTTCCTGGTGGAGAACCTCGCCCCTGTCTGCCAAATCCCCGATTACACGATGGGGATCGTCCTCGACCTCGGCACGGGGTACGAGCGAGGGTTCTTCGCTCGTAGTCTGACGGGCTTCGGGGTCACGAACGTGTGGGCCCTCATCGACCTCGACCCGGCGACGTTCGTGGCGGCGGCCCCAGGGCTGTGGTTCGAGGAGGAGCTTCTCCACGTCGGCTTCACGAGCGACTGCTTCCTCGCCGACGCTGCGGTCCTGTTCGACCCCTTCGGGTTCGTGTGGACCGAGTTCGGCGCTAGCTACATCTATCCGGAACCCGAAGCCGAGCTTGGGGTCCGATCGCGCCTCGATGCCTCGTGGCTCGACTGGGCTAAGCTGTTCCTCGGCGTGCGGGTGCCACCGGTGGGGGTCCGGCTCGTGACGACGTTCGACCTCCTCGGGTTCGTGGAGCAGGAGGTGTGGGTCGAGGTCTCCTTCTCCTGGGTCCGGATCTACTCCCGCACCCGGTTCGATCTCGGGAGCTTCCTCCAGGTCACGGTCGGCGCTGAGGTCAGCCTGTAGCAGCCACTCCATCGGGACTGGCCTCCCGCCACGGGAAGCGGGCATCGCTCGCTGCCCATCCTCGGGCCCGCTGTCGTCCCTCCGTGAGCTATCATCGGCTCGCGAGGAGGTGAAGGGGTGTTCGGTCCCATCCGGGAGTTTACGCTCCAAGCGGCCACGGGGGAGACGATCCACTCCCGCGATCTTGGGGGCAGGTACGTCCTCCTGGGGAGCGGCGGCGGGGAGGCGACGCCCGCGCTGGTGCGCGCCCTCAGCGAGCTCGCCCCACGCCTTGCCCCCCTGGACGCTCGCGGTCGTGGTCGCCTCTGACCCCATCGCCGCCCTGGCGGATCTCGCCGTGCCGGAGGCGCAAGGTACTCCTCCTCTCCGATCCCGAGCGGGTATTGGCTCAAGAGTGCCGGGCGGGGGAGCTCATCCCCCTCGATCGGGTGGGGATCGTCCGCTGGCGGGGCGATGACCCGGAGGGGGCCATCGCCGTCCTCACGGATCTCCGTAGCGCTGAGGGCGAAGTGAACCCGCTCCTCCAGGCCCGCCGTTCCTACCGAGCCCTGGCACCGGACCCCATTCCGCACGAGACGCTCGTGCGCCTGGTCGAAGCGGCCCACCTCGCCCCGTCCTGCTTCAACAACCAACCCTGGCGGTTCGTGATCGCGGAAGGGGAGGCCCTGGAGAGGGTGAAGGCCGCCCTCTCCGGGGGGAACTACTGGGCCAAGTCCGCCCCGGCGATCCTCGCCCTGGCGTCGCACCGCGATCTTGACTGCAAGCTCTCCGACGGACGGGACTACTACCTGTTCGGATGCGGCATGGCGACGGGCCTGCTCATGATCCAGGCGACCCAGATCGGGCTCATCGCTCACCCCATCGCCGGCTACGACCCGCTCGCGGTCAAAGAGGTGCTGGGGATCCCGAAGGAGTACGTTTTGATTACGCTCATCGTGGTCGGGAAGCCGGGCGATGTGAGCACGCTCAGCGGCAAGCACCGCGCGATCGAGCTCGGACCGCGGGAGCGGAAGCCCTTGTCGGCCGTGCTGGCATGGAATAAGTTCACGGACTTGAGCCAAACGGAGGGCACATGACGACGAACGACGTGCTGCGAGCGATCCGTGGTCGAAGGAGCGTGCTCCGGTTCGAGCCGAAGCCGGTGGGCGAAGACGAGCTGCAGGCGGTCCTCGAGGCGGGAAGGTGGGCGCCTTCGTTCGCCAACTCCCAACCGTGGACGTTCATCGTGGTGCGGGATCAGGAGACGAAGAGCAAGTTGGGGAACCTGGTGGAGAGGCTTGCGTTCGCGCGCCGGGGCCAGGTCGCCCTCGCCGGGAAGGGCGTCGGCGATGCGCCGGTCCTGATCGCGGTTGTCGTCGACCCGGTGAAGGATCGGGGGCACTGGGTTGAGGCGGGGGCGGTGGCGACCCAGAACATGGCCCTCATGGCCCACAGCCTGGGTCTGGCCTCGTACTGGGCGGGACTGCGCGGGCGGGCGGAAGCGGAGGTGAAGCGTATCCTCGGGATCCCTCGTGGGATGCGGGTCGTGGCCCTCCTTCCCCTCGGCCGGCCCGCCTACGTGCCGCGAGAGGTGGAGCGGGTGCCGCTCTCGGAGATCGTGCGCCGCGATCGGTTCGAGGGCTGACTGGAGGGAGGCGCGCTGCGGCGCCCGGGGGCTGAGCAACTTCGCCTCGTGCGGTCGCCAGGATGCTAGCCGAGGTCGAGGACCTCCGCGCGCAGCGTGGCGAGGTCGACCACGGCGCACGTAGGGCGGTTGGTGAGCCAGCCCGCGCACTCCCCGGGGTTCACCACCACCGGCAGTCCGGGGCGCACCTCGGGCCGATGGGTGTGGCCATAGACGACGAGAGCGTAGCGGCCGGAGGCGACGAGCGCCTCAAGGGCCCGCGGCTCGTGGAGGAGCACGATCTGCCTCCCGGCAAGCTCGATCTCGTGCGGCCCGAAATGAAGTTCCCCCACTCCGGAGAACCTCTCCCGAAGATGAAGCTTGTCCCCGTCGTTGTTCCCGTATACCCCGATCACCCGAAGGTCCAGCTCCCGGAACGGCTCGGCGGTGAAGGGGGACACGAAATCCCCGGCGTGGAGGATGAGCTCCGCCCCCCGCCTTCGGCACAGGACGAGCGCCCGCCGGAGGTGGTCCAGGTGATCATGGGTATCGGAGACGAGCCCGATCAGCACGCGCTCACCCCTTCTCCGCCTTGAGCCCGTGCCCGGTGAGGGGGAGCACGACCTCGTCCCGGGGGCCGATCGCGCCCCGCGCGAGGAGGGACGGGAGCGCGGCCACGGCAAGGGACGCCGTCGGCTCCACCCATAGCCCCTCCGCGCGGGCGAGCGTCGCGCGAGCGGTGACGATCTCCTCTTCGCTCACGGCGACCGCTTCCCCCCCCACCGTCCGCAGCGCGGCGAGGACCTCCCGGCCCCGCTCCGGGCGGGGGATCCGCGCCCCCTCGGCCACCGTTTCTCGGGGTTCCGGTTCGAACGGGTCGCCCCCTCCCCTGGCGCGGACGATGGGGGCGCACGCCTGGGGCTGGGCGATGTGGATCCGCGGCACCTGGCCGCACCACCCCAGCTTGCGCAGCTGGCCAAACCCGTGGACGAGCCCGAGGAACAACCCGCCCCCCCCCACGGGGACGACGATGTGGTCGGGGGGGTGCCCGCCGAGGTCCTCGAACAGCTCGTAGGCGATCGTCGTCAGGCCGGCGACGAAGTACGGCGAGGCGTTGTGCGAGGCGTAGAGGAGGTCTGCGTCGGCCGCGCACGCCTCCCGGGCTGCATCCCTGGCCCTCTCCCGGGGGCCAGGAACGCGCGCCAGCTCCGCTCCGTACGCTGCGATCTGGGCGAGCTTGGGCCCCGAGGCGTGCGCGGGCACGAACAGCCGGGCGCGGATCCGCGCCCGCGCGGCGTAGGCGGCGAGGGCTGCTCCGGCGTTCCCCGACGAATCATCGGCCACGGCCCGCGCCCCGAACGAGCGCAACGCGGCCACGAGCACCGCCGCCCCCCGGTCCTTGAACGAGCCGGTGGGGTTCATCCCCTCGGCCTTGAACAGGAGCCTCACCCCCAGCCGCGGGCCGAGGCGCAGGGAGGGGACAAGCGGGGTCCCGCCCTCCCCCAGCGTGACCGGCTCCACGTCGGGGAGGAGGGGGGCGTACCGCCAGATCCCCCGACCGCTCAGGGAGGAAGCGGCGAACTCGCGGGGGAAGTCGCGGTGGTAGTCGAGCGGCACAGCGCACGAGGGACAGAGCGCGGGCACGGCCATCGGCGTGGCGGAGAAGGAGCACAGGGGGCACCGCAGCTCGCCCGTCATCGCTCGCCCCACATCCGCGTGAACCTTTGAGCATCGGCGGCCATCGTATCGTTGTTGAAGAGCACGTACACCAGATCGGCGTCCAGCTCCAACACGCGGTCGGGGAGCCGCTCCAGTTCCTCTCCCCACCGCCCTCGCGGCTCCCACACGAGGGTGAGCCCGTTCCTGTCCACCTCGGACAGGAACCGAGCCAGGTCCTTCTCGGGGTCGGGGGTGAACGAAGGGGGGGACTGGAGGAGGACGCTAGCCCGCAGGGCGCGGGCCGCCTCGACCGACCGCGCGAACTCGTGGCGGGCCTCCCGGCCCCGGGCGTCCCCCGCGGGGGGGAGTGCCGACCACCCGCAGCAACCGATACGGACCTCCACGCCGGGATTATAGAGGCTACCCCGCGTCGTCGACGCGGATCTCGTCCTCCCACTGCCGCAGATCGTTCAGCATCGGGTAGGCGGTGAGGTCGAGGTGGAGGGGGGTGATCGACACATACCCGGAGAGCACGGCCCACACGTCTGTGTCCTCCTCTCCCGGGGGAGGGGAGGTGAGCATCTCCCCCGTAAGCCAGTAGTAGTCCCGGCCCCGCGGGTCCTGTCCGCGGACGAGATCGTCGGACCAGATCTTGCCGCCGAGGCGGGTCACCCGGACCCCTTTGGGCACCCCGCGCGGCACGTTCACGTTGATCAGGGTGCGCGCCAACGCGGTCCCCCTGGCTAGCACGAGCCGCGCCACCCGCGCCGTGATCGCCGCCGCGATCTCGTAATCCGGGCTCGGCTCCGCCCCGCCCTCCGGGCCGAGGTCCAGGGAGACGGCGATCGCCGGGATCCCCGCTGATGCCCCCTCCATCGCTGCAGCGACCGTCCCCGAGTAAGTTACGTCGTGACCGATGTTCGCCCCCATGTTGATCCCCGCCACGACGAGGTCCGGCCGCCGCGGCGCGAGCCCCAACAGGGCGAGGAGCACGCAGTCGGAAGGAGCCCCGTTCGTGACGTGGACCTCCTCGCCATCCGGAAGCCGGGCGCTGGAGAACCGCAACGGTTTGTGGAAGACCCTCGTCCGAGAAGCAGCGGACCAGTTCCGGTCCGGGGCGAGGATCCACGGTTCCCCGATCGGGGAGAGGGCCTTGCGCAGGGCGAGGAGCCCCGGGGAGAGGTACCCATCGTCGTTCGTGACCAAGATAAACGGTTTTCCCATCGTTTCCCCAGTTGGGGGCAGTCTATCCATCTCCCTCTTCAGGCACAAACCGGAAGAACGAGAGCACAGTCTCCCCGTACGTCCGCCGCAACTCGAGGACGAGGGGGTCGTAGCGGTCCGCGATCCGCTCCTTGTGGAACGTCTCCGCCACCACCACCGCCCCCGAGGCGAGGGGGTGGAGCTCGGCCAAGGCCTCGACCGTCCGCGCGGCGAGGCCGCTCCCGTAGGGCGCGCCGACGAACACGAGGTCAAACTCCCGCTTCCTCCGCGCCAGGGACCGCAGGGCGGCGAAAGCGTCCCCTTCCAGAACCTCCGCCCGGGAGCCACACCCCAAGCGGCGGATGTTCTCCCGGATCAGGCGCACCGCCTGGGCGGAACCATCCACGAACACGGCGTGGGACGCGCCACGGGACAGGGCTTCCAGCCCCACTGCGCCTGTCCCCGCGAACAGGTCGAGGAACCGCGCCCCCGGTACGAGCTCGCGCACGGTGTCGAACAGGGCGAGCCGGACCCGATCCCGGAGCGGCCGAATCCCCGCGCCCCGCGGCCCAGCGATCCTCTGCCCTCGGTACTCCCCCGCGCTGATCCTCACCTTGCGCCCTCCTCGCCACGGGCTACGATGCCGTGGTTCGCCCTAGGATAACCGACCGGGCCAGCGGCCGGAAAGGAGCGAAGGCGTGCCGTACGACGTAGCGGTGGTGGGAGCAGGGCCAGCAGGGCTGTTCGCCGCCCTCGAGCTCGCCGGGTCGGGCCTGTCCACGCTGGTCGTGGACAAGGGCCTCGCCCCGCGCGAGCGGACGAGCAACACCTGCGGGGTGGGCGGAGCGGGCGCGTTCTCCGATGGGAAGCTCAACCTCACCTCCCGCATCGGCGGCGATCCGGAGGCGATCGGGTGTTCGGTGGGCGAGCTGGAGGACTTGATCGCCCACGTCGATCGGGTGTTCACCCGCTACGGGGCGCCGGCCCAGTATTCCGGCGAGGATCCCCAGGCGCTCGGGGAGCTGAAAAGGGAAGCCGCGCAGGCCGGGGTGGAGTTCATCGCCGGCCGCCAGCGCCACATCGGCACGGGGCGGATCCGGGAGGTCATCGACGCGATCTACCGCGACCTCGTGAAGCGCGGCATCGAGTTCAGGCTCGGGGTGACCGCGGAGACGGTCCATCACGCCAACGGCCTGTTCACCGTGACTTTGGGCGAGGAGGCGATCGGGGCGAGGTCGCTTCTCGTCGCACCGGGGCGGGTGGGAGCGTACTGGCTGCGCGAGGTGGCGCGGTCGCTCGGGGTCGGTCCCTCGTTCGGCCCGCTTGACGTCGGGGTGCGCGTCGAGTTCCCGGCCGAGCTCTACGACCCGATCGAGCGCGTGATGTACGACGCGAAACTCCGCGTGCGGACCCCGACCTACGACGACATGGTGCGCACCTTCTGCACCAACCCCCGCGGGTTCGTGGTCCAGGAGGACCACGGGCAGTTCGTGCTCGTCAACGGCCACGCCGAGAACGAGCGCCAGACGGAGAACACGAACTTCGCCCTCCTCGTGCACATCGAGCTCACCGACCCCGTGGAGGATACCACCGAGTATGGCCGGGCGATCGCGAAGCTCGCGACGACGATCGGCGGGGGCAAGCCGATCGTGCAGCGGCTGAAGGACCTCGCTCAGGGACGGCGGTCCACTGCCGATCGGATCCGCCGGGCGTCGGTCCAGCCGACCCTGGATTCGTTTACCCCCGGGGATGTGTCGATGGCCCTCCCCCATCGGGTGGTGGTGGACATCGTGGAGGCGGTGGAGGTTCTGAACCGCCTCATCCCCGGTCTCTCCTCGGAGGGGACGCTCCTGTGGGCCCCGGAGATCAAGTTCTACGACACGCGGTACGCGGTGGGTCCGGGGATGGAGACGGCCCTCCCCGGCTTCTACGTCGCTGGCGACGCCTCCGGCCACTCCCGGGGGATCGTGTTCGCCGCCGTGACCGGGGTGTTGGCCGCGCGGCACATCCTCGCCCACGCCAAACGGCGCCGATGAAGAGGATCGCGGTCCTCACGAGCGGGGGCGATGCCCCGGGGATGAACGCGGCGATCCGCGCCGTGGTCCGCACGGGGGTCGCCCAAGGTTGGGAGGTGCTCGGTGTCCGGCACGGCTACGCCGGGCTCGCCAGGGGGGAGATGGCCCCCCTCGGGGCGCGGGACGTGGGGGGGATCCTCCAGCTCGGGGGGACGGTCCTCGGGAGCGCCCGCTGCCCGGAGTTCCGCACCGAGCTCGGCCGCCGCCGGGCGCTCCAGGCCCTTCGCGGGAAGGGGGTCGAGGCCCTCGTCGTGATCGGCGGCAACGGCTCCCAGGCCGGCGCGTACGAGCTTCTGCGGCTGGGGTTCCCCGTGGTCGGCGTGGCCTCCACGATCGACAACGACCTCGTGGGCTCCGACGTCACGATCGGGGTGGATACCGCGCTCAACGTGGCGTTGGAGTCGATCGACCGGCTCAAGACCACCGCTTCGTCCCATGGCCGGGCGTTCCTCGTCGAGGTCATGGGCCGCGATTGTGGGTATCTCGCGCTCATGGCGGGGATCGCCGGCGGGGCGGAGGCCGTGGTCATCCCCGAGGTCGACACCGAGCCCGAGGCGGTGGCCCAGGAGCTACGATGGGCCTACGACCGAGGCAAGAGCCACGCCCTCGTCGTGGTGGCGGAGGGAGCGAAGCTCAACGCGGCCCGGCTCGCCGACTACTTCCATCAGCACGAGAAGAGGCTCGGGTTCGAGCTCAGGGTGACGATCCTCGGCCACGTGCAGCGCGGCGGGGCGCCGGGGGCGTTCGACCGGCTGCTTGCCACCCGCCTCGGCGCGGGCGCCGTGGACGCGCTGGCCCGCGGAGAGAACGGCGTCCTCGTGGGCTGGGTCCGCGGGGAAGTGACGACGACGCCCCTCGCCGCGGTCGTGGGGAGGCAAAAGGCCCTCGATCCGGAGCTGCTCAAGCTCGCAGGGCTGTTGGCCCGCTAGGGAAGGGAGCCTCCGCGGGACTGCGACGCGCGGGCCCGGGGAACGTGGGCCGCCCGTGCATCACCGAACCCCGCAGGCGGGGGTCCCCCGCCGTCTCGCCGAGGGGAGGCGATCTTCACCGGGTGGCCACGCCCCGCGGGCCGGTCTCACCCGGGCCGAGCACGGTCCGCGGAGGAGGGCGCCGCTTCACCCGCCGGGGGGGACGGCAAGGGGAGCGCGGCGGAACTGGCTCGTGTACAGGCGCCAGTAGAAGCCCCGCGCGGCGAGGAGCTCGTCGTGCGTCCCCCGCTCGACGATCCGTCCGCCGTCGATGACGATCACCTGGTCCGCGTTGCGGATCGTGGACAGCCGGTGCGCGATCACGAAGCTCGTCCGCCCCTTCATGAGGCCGAGGAGGGCCTTCTGGATCGCGACCTCCGTCCGGGTGTCCACGCTGCTCGTCGCCTCGTCGAGGACGAGGATCCGCGGGTCGGCAAGCACGGCGCGGGCGATGGCGAGGAGCTGCCGCTGCCCTTCGCTCAGGTTCGCCCCCCGCTCGGAGAGGACGGTCCGGTACCCCTCGGGGAGCTTGCGGATGAACGGGTCGGCGTGGGCGAGCTGGGCGGCGGCGATCACTTCCTCGTCCGTGGCGTCGAGCCTCCCGTAGCGGATGTTCTCCATCACCGTGTCCGCGAACAGGAACGTCTGCTGCAGCACGATCCCGATCTGGCGGCGGAGGGTCTCCCGCCGAAGCAGGCGGATGTCGACCCCGTCCACGAGGATTGCT
Organism: Candidatus Acetothermia bacterium; assembly: GCA_011057175.1. GTDB lineage: Bacteria > Bipolaricaulota > Bipolaricaulia > Bipolaricaulales > Bipolaricaulaceae > Bipolaricaulis. The sequence goes on along the minus strand of DSBZ01000017.1, from coordinate 2,268 downwards.
CCCCCGTTCACGTCGTAGAACCGGGTGAGGAGGTTCACGATCGTCGTCTTCCCCGCTCCGGTGGGGCCGACGAGGGCGATGGTCTGGCCGGGCTTTGCCTCCAGGCTCACGCCGCGCAAGACGGGCACACCGGGGGCGTAGCTGAAGTCGACATCCCGGAACTCGACGTGGCCCCGCACCGTGCCCAGCTCCACCGGTTGAGGGGGATCGGCGAGGTCAGGGGGGGTATCCATCGTCTGGAAGATCCGCTCCGCGCCGGCGAGGGCGGACTGGACCTGGTTGTAGAGGTCGCCCAGCATCCGCAGGGGCTGGGCAAACTGGCGGGAGTAGCTGATGAACGCGGCGATCGTGCCCACGCTCGCCCGGCCGAGGAGGGTCAGCCACCCTCCCAGGCCGGCCAGGATCGCGATGTTGACGTTGGAGAGGATACCCATCAGCGGCGGGACGAGCATGGCGTAGGTCTGCGCGCGGATCCCCACCGATCGCACCGCAGCGTTGACCTCGTCGAACGAGCGGAGGACGGCCGGCCCCTGGCCGAAGGCGAGGATCACCCGCTGGCCGCTGTACGTCTCCTCGAGCTGGGCGTTCAGTTCCCCCAGCCTCCTTTGGTACTCGCGGAACCCCTTCCGGGTGCGCCGGCCGACCCACCCCACGAGGCCGAACATGAGGGGGAAGGCGACGAACGACCCCAACGCCAGGAGGGAGTTGAGGGAGAACATCATGACGAGGATCCCGACGAGGGTCAGGCTCCCCGTGAACACCTGGAGGATGTTCTGGGACAGGACGCGGTTGATGGCGTCGATGTCGTTGGTGAGCCGGCTCATTGTCTCCCCGTGGGGGCGGGCATCGAAGAAACGGAGGGACAGGTCCTGGAGGTGGGAGAACAGGTCTCCGCGCAGGGCGCGCATCGCCCGTTGCGTAGCCCGGGCGAGGAGGAGGTTCTCCGCGTATCGGGCCCCCCACGCCCCGAGGTACGTCCCCAGCATGAGGAGGACGATCCTGAGGAGGGCCGCGGGGTCCCCCCCGCGGATCGCCCCGTCGATCGCCTTCCCCATGAGGAACGGGCCGAGGAGGGCGAGGCCCGTGGAGGCGAGGGCGAGGAAGAACACCCCGACGAAGTGCCACCGATAGGGCCGAAGGTAGCCGAGCAGCCGCCGCACCGTTCCCCGCACGTCGCGCGCCCTCTCGATCGGCGTCCTCATCATCCCTAGTCCCCGTCCCCCTGCCCCCGGCATCCCGGGTGTAGGCCGACGGAGCGGGGGAGCCACGTCACGCGCCACGGCCCATCTCCCCGTTCCCCAACTGGGAAGCGTAGATGTCCTGGTAGATCGGGCTCCCCCGCACCAGCTCGTCGTGCGTCCCCATCGCGGCAACGCGCCCCCGGTCCAGGACCACGATCTTGTCCGCCAAGAGCACCGTGCTGATCCGTTGGGCGACGACGAACCGCGTGGCGGAGTGGTCCTCGGCCATCAACCGGTCGAGGGCGTCCTGGAGCTTCACCTCGGTCTCGATGTCCACCGCGCTCGTGCTGTCATCGAGGACGAGGACGCGTGGCCGCACGAGGAGGGCCCGCGCGATTGCGATCCTCTGCCGTTGCCCGCCGGACAGGTTCACCCCCCGTTCGCCGACCACGGTGTCGTAGCCCTGGGGGAGGTCGAGGATGAACTCGTGGGCCTGGGCCGCCCGCGCCGCGGCGATCACCTCTTCCTCGCCCGCCTCGGGCCGGCCGTAGCGGATGTTGTCGCGGACCGTCCCCGTGAACAGAACCGCCTCTTGGAGGGCGATCCCGATCTGGCGGCGCAGGTCCGCGAGGGCCAGGTCGCGCACATCGATCCCATCCACCGTGACCCGGCCCGCGGTCACGTCGTAGAAGCGGGGGATCAAGTGGATGAGCGTGGACTTCCCGGATCCCGTCGCCCCGAGGATGGCCACCGTCTCCCCCGGCTCGGCGACGAAGCTCACCCCGCGCAGGATGGGCTCCCCGCCATCCCCATCGTAGGCGAAGGTCACGTCCTCGAACGCGACCCGCGCCCCGCGGGGGGAACCGGTAGCGGGGAGGCGCCTCGGTTGTGGCCTTTCGCGCACGTCGGGCTCCGTATTGAGCACCTCGAGGATCCGGGACGCGGATGCCTCGGCGGCGGACAGGGGGGCCATCATCCCCGCGATGAGCATCATCGGGAGCAGGGCGTACGTGAGGTAGTTCACGGAGGCCACGACCTGGCCCACGGTCATCGTCCCCCCGATCGTCGCCCGCCCCCCGAGCCAGAT
>DSBZ01000010.1 GCA_011057175.1 Candidatus Acetothermia bacterium | reverse complement strand
GGCGAACACATCCCCAGTCCGACCCGGTCTACGATCTCGATATCGAACCGCGGGCCGGGGAAGACCTCCCCTCGGGCATAGACGATCGCCGTCCACGTGTTCCTCCACACGGAGGGCATCTCCCGCACGGTGATCGCTACCGCCTCGAGGTCGAACTCCCTGGCCAGCCGCTCCGCCACTTTCTCGTAGGAGGGTTCCTTGATCCCAAACACTCGCTCCGTGGCCTCCTCGGTGGTATGAGGATGTCGGCTTGCCCAGTCAGCGGGGTCATCACCCGCCGCGCCTCCTCTTGAGACCACAGCCGGGCCCGGTAGTTGAACCAGGAGCCCTCCTTCCTTGGCCTTTCCCACCGCCTCCCTTGTGGCCTCGGCGGCGGAGGGGGAGAGGGCAGGGGTGATCCCGGAGGTGTGGAACGTACGAGCCCCGCGAACACGGCATCCCAGTCGACTTCCCTAGGGCGAATGCGAGCCATGGCCGAATCGCGGCGATCGTAGGGCACAGAACTCGCGCGTGGACTAGCTCCAAACTCTACGAAATAGAGTCCCACCCGATCCTCGTCTACCCACACCGCGTAGGACGTGTCAACCCCGTGTTCGCGAGCCTCGCCTGCGGCCATCCCCCCGCGGCGCGGACAAGATCCAGGGCGGCCCCGCGCTCGGGAACACCGACACAGCCCGCCTGGTCGAGCTCCTCAGGGACCCTTGGGAGATCGAGGTACGGCTGCGGCGCCCGGCGTAAGGGGCGCGCGGGGCGGGGCGTTGTCGGCAGAGGAGAGGAGGAGCTCGTCTTCGGCGCACCCCTCCTGCCGGAACAGCCGGACCAGGTCCTCCACGGCCAACGCCCGTTTCTCCGCGGAAGGGAGATCGAGGAGGATCCGGCCTTGATGGAGCATCACCAGCCGATCCCCGAGGACCAATGCTTGGTCCATGCGGTGGGTGACCATGAGCGTGGCCAAGCCCCCCGCGCGCACGAGGTCCTCCGTGATCGCGAGCACGCGCTCGGCATTGGCCGGATCGAGGGCCGCGGTGTGTTCGTCGAGGAGGAGGAGCCGTGGCCGCGCCAGGGTGGCCATGAGCACGGCGAGCGCCTGCCGTTCCCCACCGGATAGGCAGGCGACCTGCTCGGAGAGCCTCTCCTCCAGTCCCATGCCAAGCCCAGCCAGTGCCTCCCGAAGCGCGGCGCGGCGGCGACGGGTCAACGGGAAGCCGAGCCCCCTCCTCCCCTTGCGCGAGGCGAGGGCGAGGTTTTCGGCAACGGTGAGGTGGGGAGCGGCCCCCTGCCGCGGATCCTGGAACACACGCCCAATCCAGCAGGCCCGACGGTGGGTCGGGCAACCCGTTACATCCCGGCCGAGCAGGTAGACCTTCCCCCTGTCCGGGCGGGTGTCCCCTGCGATCACGTTGAGGAGGGTGGTCTTCCCGGCCCCGTTGGAGCCGATGACCGTCACGAACTCCCCTTGGGCGAGGGCGAAGTCCACCCCCGCCAAGGCGGAAACGAGCTGGGCTCCGACCGAGTACGACTTTCGCACCCCTGCCAGCTTGAGGATCATCCGGCCCCCTCCTGGCGCAGCCGCCACGCCGGGGCAACGAGGGCCCCGAGCACGACGAGGGCGGTGAGGAGCCGCAGATCGGAGGCGGTGAACCCCACCGCGGACCCATAGCGCAACGCGACGAGGATCGCTCCCCGATATAGGCACGACCCGGCCAGCACCGCCCCCAACGCCCACAGGATCGAGCGCGGGCGGAGGAGGATCTCCCCAACGATCACCGATGCCAGCCCGGCGACGATCGTCCCCACCCCGAGCCCGACATCGGCGAACCCCCCGTGCTGGGCCGCCAGGGCGCCGGACAGGGCCACGAGCCCGTTGGCGAGCGCGAGCCCCAAGATGACCATCCCCTCCGGGCTCGTGCCGTAGGCCCTCACCATCCCCGGGTTGTCCCCCGTGGCGCGCAGGGCGAGGCCGATCTCGGTTCGAAACAGAAGATGAAGGAGGAGGATCGCCCCCAGCGCTAGCGACGCCGCCACAGCGAAGTTGGCCCACGCCATGGGGATCCCCCCCCACTGTGCGGCGAGGCGGAACACGGACGGGCGGCCGAGCAAGGGAAGATTGGGCCTCCCCATGATGCGCAAGTTCAGGGAGTAGAGCATGATCATCGTCAGCACCCCCGCCAGCAACCCTTGGATGCGGAACTTGGTGGCGAGGACCCCGGTGAACGCCCCGCCCACGGCCCCGGCAGCGAATGCGACCCCGAGCGCTGCGTATGGGTTCCATCCCGCCACGATCAGCGTCGCCCCCACCGCCGCCCCGAGGGGGAACGTCCCGTCCACAGACAGGTCGGGGAACGACAGGATCCGGAACGAGATATACACACCGAGGGCCATGAGGCCATAGATGAGCCCCTGCTCGACCGCCGCCATGACGATGCTCATGCCGGCCCACTCACTCCCCGGCAACGAACCGCCGGCCGCCGACGAAGATCCCCGTCGCTTGGTCCAGCACTGCCTGGGGAAACGCGAACCCCATCGCCTGGGCGATGTCGAGGTTCAGCCACACCTGGGTCCCCTTCTGGTAGGCGACCGGGATCTCCTCGGGCACTGCCCCCTCCAGGAGCCGAACCACGATCTCCCCGGCGAGCCGGCCGTGATCCCAGTAGTCGAACCCAGTACACACAAGTGCCCCTCGTTCGAGGCTGGTCGGATCCGCCATGAGGAACGGGATCCGAGCTGCCGTTGCCACCTGGACCACTGCCTCCAGTGCCGTGGCCACGGTATTGTCGGTGGTCGCGTAGATCGCATCCACCCGCCCCACCAACGACTGGGCAGCGGGGAGTACCGCCGCGCTGTGCTCAGCGGGGGCGGTCACGATCGTCAACCCCATCCCTGCCGCGACCTCCTGGGCCATCTTGGTGAGGATGGCCGAGTTGACCTCTCCAGGGTTGTAGACGATCCCCACCCGGCGCAGCCCCGGTATGAGTGTTTGGAGGAGGGCGAGGTCGCCCGCCACATCGATGAGGTCGGACGCCCCCGTTACGTTGGGGTAGAGGGTGAGCCCTGCTCCCACCGGATCTGTGACCGCCGCGAACACCACGGGCACTGCCGTCCCTTGGAAGACCTGGACGGCAGCCTGTGAGGTGGGGGTGGCGATTGCGATCACCAACCCCACCCGTTGGTCCTGGAAGTTCTGGGCGATCGCGATGGCCACCGAGAAATCTCCTTGAGCGTTGGCCAGGATGTAGCGTACGTTCTCCCCCTCCACGTACCCGGCCTCGCTCAGCACGGCGATGACCCCGTCCCGGACGGCGTTGAGTGCCGGATGGTCCACGATCTGGGTGATCCCGATCACGATCGGCTGACCAACGGCGCTGACCACGCATACCATGAGCAACGCTACAACTGCAAGCTTCATCTATCCCTCCTCGACAAAGAAAAACCCGCAAGCCTCCTGCTTGCGGTCTCCGGGCGCCCCTCTCCCCACGAGCGGAGGAGGTCGCGCCCCTATGCGAACCAATACCCGTAGAAGGTTGGCTTCCCGGCGATCACCCCCCCGCCTGCACGTAGCTCTTCCATCGCAAGCTAAGAGATACGACGGTCCAGGGGCCCTGTCAAGAGGCCCGACCCTGGTGCGCCAGGAGACCGTTACCAGATGAAGCGGCTGGTGGGGGTGACGAAGTGGTTGAGGTGGCCCTCACTAAGAAGCCTGGCGACAGGTTTGATCGACGGGAAAAGCAGTGACGACCTTATCGTGCCCCGCCTGTTAAGCGACCCCATGGTGCATGAATAGCGCACAGGTGATCTCGAGACCGGGCGCGACCGTCGCCGCGCGCCGACCGGAGGTGGCGTTCGTCGTGTCCCTGGCCGGGATCGCGGTAACAGGGTACGACACGATCGTCCGCCAGGTGGAGCTCATCCTCCTCGCCGCTGGACGGAGCGCGGACGAGGCGGCCGCCGCCGCGGCCCAGCAGAGCGCGATCCTCGACCTCGTCTTGGCGAGGAATTGGGAGTCCTTGGAGGCGCTCGTGGTGGACATCAAGCGCGCCCAGATCGCGGCCCTCCCTCCCGAGCAGCAGCAGGCCCTCGTGCAAGCCCTCGCCCGGGCCGGGAACCGCGGCGTGACGGTGGTCGTCCTCCCCGAGGCGAACCACCTGTTCCAGCGCGCGGTGACGGGCGGGCCGGAGGAGTACGCCCTCCTCGGGGCGGAGCTCGTCCCGGGGCTCCTCCCGAGGATTGCGGACTGGATTTCCGACCGTGCAGGATCCAACCCGCGCTAAGGGCATCGCCCGATGCGGGCGTCAACTAGCCCAGCTTGGCGAGCGTGGCCGTGGAGGCCCGCTCGAGGAGCACGCGGTGCTCGTGGAAACTCTGCTCGACGAGTCCCACCGCGGACACGAGCTCCCGGACGGCGGGGGGAAGATCCCGTGGCGCGGTGAGGTCGGCTCGCGGAGGTGAAGGAGCCCCCTTGGCTTGAGCACGCACGAGAGGGCCCTCGCCACCGCCGGCCGCTCCCGCTCCGGGATCTCGTGGAGGACATAGTGGACGACCCCCACCTCGAACCCCTCGGGCGGGAGGGCGAGCTCTTCGATCCGCCCCAGCATGATCTTCACATGCGGGTACGCTCTCTCCCGTGTCGGGCGACCGCGAGGAGGCGGGGGAAGATGTCGATACAGGTCAGCTTCCCTCCCCTCGCGAGCCGCGGCGCGAGGTGGCGGGTCACGTTCCCTGTCCCCGCACCGAACTCGAGCACGGCCTCCGTCCCCCTCAGCCCCAGGCCGTCCACGAACCGACGGAAGGAATGGGAGAAGAGGAGAGCCCCCCCGTACCCATCCGCAACGAGGCACAGCCACGATGGACGCTCCCAGTCTATGCCTTCCCATGGTAGCGCGCTCCGGGAGTGGCAAGCAGCGCGTCCGTTGCCGTCGTGGGGAACCGTGGGGTAGGATGGGACCACCACCGAAGGAGGGCTGCCATGCAGACCTATGTGCTTCTGAGTCGGCTCACCGACGAGGGTGCCAAGACGATCAAGGAGAAGCCGGAGCGGATTCTGGAAGTCAACCGGGAGATCGAGGCCCTGGGGGCGAAGGTCATCCACCAGTACGCCACGCTCGGGCGTTACGACTTCGTGACGATCATCGAGGCCACGGGGGCGATGGCGGTGGCCCGCGTCGCCGTGGAGCTGGGAGCGCGCGGAACGGTGAAGATCGAGACTCTGTCCGCCCTCCCCGTGGACGACTTCGTGGCCCGGATCCAACAGAGGTAACCCTCCACTGGATTCGAGGGCCACCACGATGAGGCGTTGCCTTGGGTTCGTCCTGGGGGCAGTCTGGGCAGCGGCCGCCCTCGGTTGGGGCCAGGGCGCGGTCACCCTCCGCTGGTCCTGGAAAGTCGAGGCGGCCCGCTCGTGCTCCCTAGGTGGGGGAACGCTCCTCCTGTGCCAGGTCTCCGAGGGCTCGTCGGCCTCGGTTTCGCTCTCCGTGTCGTCTGATCCGGCGTGCACGGTACACGTGGCGCCCGTCTCTGCTCCCCCGGGCTGGCCCGCGGCGTCACCTGCCTCTGGCTGGGGAAGGGTCACGACCGTCTACGCGTTCTCCCCTCCCCCCGGGAGCGCGGGGCGGCGCGTGGAGATCGTGTACCGCGCCTGGACTGATGGCATCCCGTCGCTTGACCTGAAGTTGGCTGTGGAGGTCAGCGCCCCGCTTCCGTCGTGCCCGCCGGCGACGCCGGCACCAGGGGCGCCACCAGGAACCGAAGCGCGGCTTCCGTGGAGCGCCCACCGCCCGATCACCTGGGACGACTTCTGGGGTCCCCCTCCTGCGGACCGCGACCCCACGGCGGGGGCGGGGATCGCGACCGTGCTCGCCTTCGACTTGACCGTGGTCACCGCCCGTGACCCCGGGACCGGGATGTGGCAGGCAGGGATCGCTTCTCTCCTCGTCACCGCCGCGATGGAGCGGGACCGGTCGTGGGCCCTCCCGGAGCGGAGGACGGCGGCCGCCCTTGCCCACGAGCAGGGGCACTTCGACCTCGCGGAGGTGTACCGGCGGATCCTCGACCGTGAACTACGAGGGCTCTCGGCGGACGGTTGGGCGGCAGCCGATGCGGAGCAGGAGCTCCGCACTCGGGCTGGGGAGGCCTTCCGGCGGGTCAGCGCCGGCCACTCCGAGGTTCAGGCGCTCTACGACGGCGAGACGGACCACGGCCGCGACACGGCGCGGCAGATGGCTTGGGAGAGGTGGATCGCGGCGTGGCTCCGCGAGCCAGGCCTCGCTCCTCTGCCCTAGGCTAGCCGCCGGAGGCCTTGGTCAGGGCGTCCTCGATGCACCACCCGGTGTAGCCGGCGTCGAACTCCACCCGCCACCACACGTAGCCGTCGGCCTTGTCCGGGCCGCCAATGACCTTCCCTTCGACGCCCGCCGGGGCGACATCGCGGTAGTTGACGTGGGTCACCTTGCTCGCCGTCGTCCCCGGCCCGGTGCGGACGTTGACCGCCGTCGTGACCCGCACCCTGTCCCCCAGCTGGAAGGCCGTGGAGATGACCGCCGGCAGTCCGACGATGAGGGGAGCGGGGCTCGCTGGGACTTGGGCCAGCGTCGTGTTCGCGTCCCTTCCCACGATGAATTGGACCGTGTACGTGCCGGGGGCAGTCACGATGTGCTCCCAGGTCACGGTCCGCGACTTCCCGGGGTCGACGGTCACTGTCTGGGAAGGGGGGCCCACCTGGACGTTCAGGCTGTCCCGCACCACGGCCCGGACGAGGAACGTCCCCGTGCGGTTGCCGGTGTTGGTGAAGGTGACGCTGAGCGGGACGGGCTTCCCCGCCTCGACGCGGAGTGGGGAACCCGGATCGCGGGGGCTGTAGGAGTCGATCTTCACTGTCACCCTGCTGCACCCGGCCACCGTAGCGAGGATGAGCAGGCCCATCGCCACTGGAACCAGGAACTTCATGACCGTTCTCTTCTGACCCACGGTACCCTCCCCAAGTTTTGCCAATGTGATCAACATTACACGGTAAGCGGGGGTTCCCTTCCCTCAAGGTCACGGGTTCCGCGGCGAGGTTCCCCGTGTCCGCGCGTGGCGGGGGGGGCCTCTCCCGGCTAAAATCGTGGGTACGGCCTACGCAGGGCCAGGAAGCGCTTTCCCACTTATGGATAAGCTCATCGTTCGCGGCGCCCGGGAGCACAACCTGAAGGGGATTGATGTCGAGATCCCGCGGGACCGGCTCGTCGTCATCACCGGGATCTCCGGGTCGGGCAAATCCTCGCTCGCGTTCGACACGATCTACGCCGAAGGGCAGCGCCGCTACGTGGAGTCGCTTTCCGCCTATGCTCGCCAGTTCCTGGGGCTCATGCAGAGGCCGAACGTGGACTTCATCGAGGGCCTGTCGCCGGCGGTCTCGATCGATCAGAAGTCGCGCTCCCACAACCCCCGCTCCACGGTGGGCACGGTGACGGAGATCCACGACTACCTCCGGCTCCTCTACGCCCGGGTCGGGCGCCCCCACTGTCCCCAGTGCGGCCAGCCCATCGAGCGCCAGACGGCCCAGCAGATCACGGACCAAGTGATGAGCCTACCCGAGGGAACCGCGGTCCAGATCATGGCCCCTGTGATCCGGGGCCGGAAGGGGGAGTACAAGAACCTGTTCGACGACCTGAAGCGGGAGGGGTTCGTGCGGGTGCGGGTGGATGGGGTCCTGCGCACCCTCTACGAGGAGATCGAACTCGACCGCAACAAGCGCCACGACGTGGAGATCGTCCTCGACCGGATCAAGGTCACGGACAAGAAGCGGAGTCGGATCGGGGACTCGATCGAGACCGCCCTCCGCTACGGGCAAGGGCTGGCCATCGTCGAGGTCGTCGGCCAGGGGGAGCGCCTGTACTCGGAGCACTTCGCGTGCGCGGCCTGTGGGGTGAGCCTGCCCGAGATCGAGCCGCGCCTGTTCTCGTTCAACTCCCCGTTCGGGGCGTGCCCGGCCTGCGACGGGCTCGGGGTGCGAATGGTGGTGGATCCCGACCTCGTCGTGGACCCCCGGCGCTCCCTTCGGGAGGGGGGGCTCCTCCCCTGGGCGAGGACGAAGTCGCGCTGGATCGCGGCGATCCTGGATGGGGTATGCCGCGCGTACCGCATCGACCCCGACCGTCCGTTGGGGGAGCTCCCGCCTCGCAAACTGGAGATCCTCCTCCATGGCACGGACGGGGAACCGGTGGAGTTCACCTACACCACCACGTACCGGCGGACGCGGGTCTACCGCCGGCCGTTCGAGGGGCTGATCCCCCTCCTCGAGCGGAGCTACCGGGAGACGACGTCCGAGGAGGCGCGGGAGGACGTCGAGCAGTACTTGTCCGCGCTCCCGTGTGAGGCGTGCGGGGGGGCGCGGCTGCGGCCGGAGGCGCTCGCGGTGACGGTGGGGGGGAAGAACATCTGGGACGTGACCCGCCTCACAGTGCGCGCGGCGCTTGCATTCTTCGCTGCGCTTGCGCTCACCGAGCGGGAGGAGCTGATCGCCCACGGGATCCTCAAGGAGATCCGGTCGCGGCTCCAGTTCATGGTCGACGTGGGATTGGATTACCTCACCCTCGACCGCTCGGCGGGGACTCTCGCCGGCGGCGAGGCGCAACGGATCCGGCTTGCGACCCAGATCGGCTCCCAGCTGACGGGCGTCCTGTACGTGCTCGACGAGCCCTCGGTCGGCCTCCACCCCCGGGACAACCTGCGCTTGCTGGCGACGTTGAAGCGGCTCCGGGACTTGGGGAACACCGTCCTCGTGGTGGAGCACGATGAGGAGACGATGCGCGAGGCGGACTTCCTCGTCGACCTCGGGCCCGGGGCCGGGCTCCACGGCGGCCACGTCGTGGCCACGGGAACGCCGGACGAGGTGGCACGCGAGCCACGCTCTCTCACCGGCCAGTACCTGGCCGGGACGCGACGGATCCCTGTTCCCGCCCTGCGGCGCAAGGCCGACGGCCGGTGGCTCGTCGTGCGCGGGGCGCGGGAGCACAACCTCAAGGGGATCGACGTTCGGTTCCCGGTGGGACTGTTCGTGTGCATCACCGGCGTCTCCGGCTCGGGGAAGTCCACCCTCGCCGAAGAGGTCCTCTATCGGGGCCTCGCTTGGCGGCTGGGGTACATGGTGGGGAAACCCGGCGCCCACGACGCGATCGAAGGCACCCAGTACTTTGACAAGGCGATCGAGATCGACCAGTCCCCGATCGGCCGCACCCCGCGCTCGAACCCGGCCACGTACACCAAGGCGTTCGACCCGATCCGGGAGGTGTTCGCCGCCACCCCCGAGGCGCGGATGCGGGGCTACGCGCCCGGGCGGTTCTCGTTCAACGTGCGCGGGGGGCGCTGCGAGGCGTGCCAGGGGCAAGGGAAAGTCAAGATTGAAATGCACTTCTTGCCCGACGTGTACGTCCCGTGCGACGTCTGCCACGGGACGCGCTACAACAAAGAGACCCTCGCCGTCCGCTACAAGGGGCGCACGATCGCCGAGGTCCTGGAGATGACGGTGGAGGAGGCCCTCGGGTTCTTCTCCCCGATCCCTCCGATCCGCGACAAGCTCCAGACCCTGTACGACGTGGGCTTGGGCTACATCAAGCTCGGGCAGCCGGCCACCGAGCTCTCCGGTGGGGAGGCGCAGCGGGTGAAGCTGGCGCGTGAGCTCGGGCGGCGGGCCACCGGCCGGACCCTGTACGTCCTCGACGAGCCCACCACCGGGCTCCACCCCGAGGACGTGCGGAAGCTCCTCGCCGTCCTCCACCGCCTCGCCGATGCCGGGAACACGGTCGTCGTCATCGAGCACAACCTCGATGTGATCAAGACCGCGGATTGGATCATCGACCTTGGTCCGGAGGGAGGGGAGGAGGGGGGCCGGGTGATTGCCGCGGGGCCGCCCGAGGAGGTGGCCGGAGCCGCTGGGTCGTACACGGGCCGGTTCCTGCGCCAGGCTCTCGCCCTGCAGGAGGTGGCATGATCGAGGTTTGGATCGCACTGGGGCTCCTCGCGCTGGGCGTGGCGACCCTCGCCGTGGCCCTCCTCCGCCGGAGGGGCGGACAGGACGCGGCTCGGGACCTGTCCCTCCTCAAGGAGGCGACGGGGGCCCTGTCCGAGCAGATCGGGCAGCTTGCCCACCTCGTGGCGACCCAGATGGGGACGCTATCATCCCAGGTCGGGGAGCAGCTCTCGAGCACGGCCCAGCTCCTCCAGAAACAGGAAGGGACCCTTGGGGAGCGATTGAACATCGTGCAAGGGGTGGTCGCCGACGTGCGGGAGAGGCTGGGAGGGCTCACCGAGACCAGCCGCCGGCTGACCGAGCTCGCCCAGGATCTCGCCTCCCTCCAGGAGATCCTCCGCGCCCCGAAGAGCCGCGGCCTCGTCGGGGAATGGCTCCTCGGGGACCTCCTCTCCGCGGTGCTCCCCCGCGATCGGTTCCGGGAACAGTACCGGTTCTCCTCCGGGGAGGCGGTGGACGCGGCGATCTTCCTCGAGGGGATCGTCGTCCCGGTGGATGCCAAGTTCCCCCTGTCCGGGTTCGAGCGGATCCTATCTGCAGCCACGGATGAGGAACGAAGGAAGCACAAGCGGGTCCTCGTGCGCGATGCCCAAAAGCACGTGGACGGGATCAGCCAGAAGTACATCCGGCCCGAGGAGGGGACGGCCGATTTCGCCCTGATGTACATCCCGGCGGAGGGGGTGTACCACGAGCTCCTCACCCCGGAGGGAGACCTCGACTTCCTCGCCTACGCGATGGGGAAGCGGGTCGTCCCCTGTTCTCCGAACTCGTTCTACTCCTACCTCCGGTCCGTGGCAATGGGCCTGCGGGGGCTGGCGCTCGCGCGGAACGTGCAGGAGATGTTCGGTGAGCTACGGGCGGTGGAGGATCTCCTCGAGGAGATGGAGCGGGAGGTGGGAACGCTTGGGAGTCACCTCCGCAACGCCCGGGGCAAGCACGAGGAGATCGAACGGCTCGTCGGCGATGTCCAGCGGCGGCTGAGCCGTCTGGCCCAGGATAAGGAGGACTGATGGACGGAGTGCACGGGCGCTATCTCGAGGTCGATCTCGCCGCGGAGAGGGTGACGGAGCGGGAGATCCCATCCCGGTGGTACGAGCTTCACCTGGGGGGGAGGGGGATCGCGGCGCGGCTTCTCCTCGATCTCGTTCCCCCCGGCACCGATGCCCTCTCGCCGGACAACGCCCTCGTCTGGGCCACGGGCCCCCTTCAGGGGACGGGGCTCGCGGGGGCGGGCCGCCATGTGGTGATGGCCGTGTCCCCCAAGACGCGTTCCATCGCCGACTCCTATGTGGGAGGGCACCTCGGCCACGAGCTCGGGCGGTCCGGCTACGATGGGATCATCGTCCGCGGGCAGGCGAAGGAACCGGTGTACCTCCTTCTCACCGACGGCCACGCCGAGCTCCGCGCGGCGGGCGACCTGTGGGGGAAGATGACCGGCGCCGTGGACGCGATCTTGAAGGAGAGGCATCCCGGGGTGCGCGTGGCCGCGATCGGCCCCGCCGGCGAACGGATCGTCTCCCAGGCCTGCATCATCCACGATGCCAACCGGGCCGCGGGCCGGCCGGGACTGGGGGCGGTGATGGGCGCCAAGCGCCTGAAGGCGGTTGCCGTCAAGGGCGATCAGGACAAGCCGCTCGATGATGCGGACGGGTTCGCCCGGGCGCGAGCTGCGTTCGCCCGCGAGCTCATGGACGAGGGAACGAGGCAGTTCGGTCAGTACGGCACGGCCCGCGGCCTGACCTGGCTCTCCGAGATGGGGATCCTCCCCACGAAGAACTTCCAGGAGGGCGTGTTCGATCGCGCTTCCGAGATCGGCGGGGAGAGGATGGCCCAGACGATCCTCGTCGGCCGGGACACCTGCGCCGGGTGCCCGGTGCGCTGCAAGCGGGTCGTACAGACGGAGTTCCAGGGATGCGCCGTCGAGGGCACATATGGAGGGCCGGAGTACGAAACCCTCGCCGCGCTCGGGTCCCTCTGCCTCTGTTCCGACCTCCAGGCGATCGCCCTCGCCAACCAGCTCTGCAATGCCTACGGCATGGACACGATCTCGGTGGGGGTCGCCATCGCCACCCTCATGGAGGCCTCTGAGAAGGGGCTCGTCGCGGAGCGGATCCCGTGGGGGGATGGAGAGGCGGTCGTCCAGTGGACGGAGCGGATC
>DSBZ01000208.1 GCA_011057175.1 Candidatus Acetothermia bacterium | reverse complement strand
GTGCACCACAGTGTGGGCAGGCCTTGGGGCGGGATCCGCCCCGGATCTCCTCCCCGCACGCCGTGCAAAGCCACGTTGCCATTCCACCCACGCTCCCTGGGCGCGGATTATACCGGGCGGGGATGAGGTAGGATCCATCCCTAACAGGGGTCGACCTTGCGTTGACCCACCATCCGGCAGGGGGGCGGCGGTCCTCCACATGGACCGGGTGTTCGCCCGCCATGTCGAGCTCATGGCGCGGGCGGGGGTGCCGGAGGAGGAGGCACAGAGGGCGGTCGCGGAGAAGCGGTCCGAGGACCGGATCACGGGCCAGATCCGCAACTACGAGCGGCTGCCCGCCCTCGCCAACCTCCTCGGGATCGCCTACATGAACATTCACACCCCGCTCGGTGAGATCGGCCGCCGAGACCTCATCGCGCACTTTCGTGACCGGTTCGGGGAGTTCCGCCACGCCCTCACCGAGATCCAGTGCCCGGTGGGGGATCTCCACAACCGGCTCGGGCGCGTCGCCGCGGAGCCCGTCCAAGGCCCGTAGGCCGGCTGCCCCGCCGTCTACGGCCCCACTACAGGCCGAGGGCCTCGAAGATGAGGGACCAATCCAGCGCTCCCATGAAATCCTCTAGCGTGGTGAGCCCAAACGAGCTCACGAGCGTGAGGAGGAGGTTCTCGATCCCCTCCGCCGGGGCGACCATGAGCATTCCAGTGAGGGCCTGCGGGGTCAGCCCCAGCCGGGCGAGCGAATCGGCGAGGGTCGGGTTGACGGTGAAGAACGTGGCCAGGAGGGTCGTGAACGCCTCGGGATTCGCATCGCGCATCTGAGCGAGGCCGGACGAGAGGAGCTTCACCAGGACGGGCACCGTGCCGAAGTAGGGCCTGCCCACCGGTCGTTCCCCGACGAGCCACATCACGAGGATCGGCTTAGCCTCGACCGGCTCCCAACTGAGCTCGACGAACCCCATCTTGGCGAGCGAACCCTGGAACAGGAACTCGGCCGCCGTGTCCGTCCCCGTCACGTTCTGGAACCCGCCTCCGATCTCCAGCTTCCCGACGAGGGCCACCGGCCGGTCGAACCCGATCTGGAGCCCGGTCACCGCCTGGCCGGTCCCGTTGGCAAACCAGCCGATGGTCCGGTTTCCCACGGTGAACAGTCGCATCGCGATCCCCTCCCCCAGCGCCAGACCGGCCATAGCCAGCGTAAGGCCGAGGAAGAGCACGCACTTCTTGATGAACAAGCGGATCACCTCCCCTGACGTTGAGGAAGCATTGTAGGGTGTCCAGGGAAAGGGGACAAGAGCGGGGAACCTCCCTCCCCATGGCTTCCTCCGCGGGTGGCTTGGCGAAGAGGCGGACCTGAGAGAGGGTGAAGGAGCGCCCCCCCGGCCCTGTCCAAAGCTCTTGCGCTTCTTCTCAGTGGCGCCTCCACGGGGGAGGGCTAGAGTGGCCGCGGTAGGAAAGGAGGTCGCGTGTCAGCGGACAAGGCGCGGACTGGAAAGAAAGCTCTGTGGAAAGGTGTTGTCCTCGTGCTGATCGGAGCAGCGATGATGGGTGGGTCGTCGGTGGGGGTCGCTTCCCAAGCGCAGCCCTCCCTCGCCGCGCTCTCCACGGAGAACGCCCACCTTTTCGCCGCCTGCTACGACGCGATCCAGCTCCAAGGAGAGGGGATGATCGTCTTCGAGGAGGCGCTCGCCCCCCTTGCTGCCCCGTGCTACGACGACAACCCCCTCGCTCGCTGCTGCTGTGAGCGTGGAGGTCTTATCCGCAATGTGGTCCGCACCACGCGCGAGCTCGGGGCTTACCTCGTGCGGGCGGGGTATGATGCGGAGATTGTGAGCGCCGCGATGGAGCAGTGGCTGCGGTTCATCCACGGCGACTACTACGTGGCGCGGGCCCTGGCCGCGATGGGGGAGGATCCGATCGCCTACCGCCTGTTCAAGCCGGAGAACGGTGCCTGCTACCGCAACCTGTGCAACGCCCCGTTGCGGGAGGGGGGGTGTGGGGGGATGGGATCCGAGGTGATCGTGGGCAGGTCCAGGATCTAGACGGCTTTCCCTTTCTCCCGGCTGGCCCGTTGTGGCGGCAACGCTGGCCCTTAGAATGGGGGGAAAGGAGGCGCGGGTGGATATCGTGGTCCCCGACCTCGGCGAGGTGGGGGAAGTGAGGCTCGTACGCTGGCTCGTCGCGGCTGGGGAGGAGATCGAGTCCGGCCAGGCGGTGGCCGAGGTGGAGGCGGAGAAGGCGGTGTTCGTGGTCGAGAGTCCCGCCAGAGGGGTGCTCGACCAGATGACCGTTGCCGTGGGGCAAACCGCTCGTCCGGGGGACGTGATCGCCCGTCTGAGGGAGGGGTGAACGCGGCTCTCTACGTCGACCTCGGCCGCATTCGCTATGGCCCAGCGTTCGCCCTCCAGCATCGCCTCCACGCCCTGCGGCGGGAGGGGAAGGTCCCCGATGTCGTCCTCGCCCTTGAACACGACCCAGTGATCACGGTCGGCTGCAGCGGAAAGGAGGGCCACATCCTCCTCTCCCCCGACGAGCTCGTGCGGCGAGGGGTGGAGGTGTTCCCGGTGGAACGGGGGGGCGACGTGACGTACCACGGTCCAGGACAGCTCGTTCTCTACCCAATCCTCGACCTCCGGGAGCGGGGGAAGGACCTCCGGCGCTTCGTCTGGGCCCTCGAGGAGATCATGATCCGGGTCGCCCGCGCGCTCGGCGTCGTGGCGGAGCGGCGGAGGGGATTCCCCGGAGTGTGGCACGAGCGGGGGAAGCTGGGGGCGATCGGGATCCACGTGCGAGACTGGGTGACGATGCACGGGCTCGCCCTCAACGTCGACCTCACGCCGGATGGATTTCAGTGGATCGTCCCGTGTGGGATCGCGGGGGCGAGGGCGGTGTCGATCGCCGATCTCGTCGGGCCGGTCCCGCTGGAGGCGGTGAAGGAGAGGGCCGGCGCGGTGATCGCAGACGTATTGGGGGTCGAGCTCGCCCCGCTCGGAGGAGAGGTGATCGCGGCGTGGCAGAGAAGCCAGATTGGCTGAGGGTCTTCGTCCCCACCTCCTCCCTCCCCAGTGCGCGGCATGTGGACAGAGCATTGTCTGGGTTCGGGATTCACACCGTGTGCCGCTCGGCGCGATGCCCGAACCTCCCCACCTGCTGGGGGCAGGGAGCGGTGACGTTCATGATCTTGGGCGACGTTTGCACCCGCTCGTGCCGGTTCTGTGCTGTGGAACATGGCCGGCCCGCCCCCCGCGACCCCGGAGAGCCGTTCCGGCTGGCGCAGGTCGTACGGGAGCTCGGGCTCCGCTATGTCGTCCTGACCTCGGTGGATCGCGATGACCTTCCCGATGGGGGGGCAGGACACTATGCGGCCGCGATCCGCCTCCTCCGCCAGACGGCGCCGCAGGCAATCGTGGAAGCCCTCATCCCCGACTTCGGGGGGGAGAGGGGCGCGCTGGACGCGGTCGTCGGCGCTGGCCCCCACGTGGTGGGGCACAACCTGGAGACGGTGCGGCGCCTGACCCCGGCCATTCGCGATCGCCGTGCAGGCTATGATCTTTCCCTGTCCGTCCTCCGCGCCGTGAAGGAGATCGCGCCACGAGCGGTCACGAAGAGCTCGCTCCTCCTGGGGCTGGGGGAGACGGAGGAGGAGGTGGGCGAGGCGCTCGCTGATCTCCGCGCCGCGGAGGTGGATGTGGTGGTCTTGGGGCAGTACCTCCGACCCACGGCGCGGCAGCTTCCCGTGGTCCGCTACGTCCCCCCCCCGGAATTCTGCCGGTGGGCCCAGCGCGCCCGGGAATTGGGGTTCCGGGGGGTGGTGGCTGAGCCGTTGGCCCGCGCCTCGTTCCGAGCGGCGGAGATCTACGCCGGGCTGCGATGAGGGCCCTCCTCGACCTCGCGTGCCGCGACCCCCGGCTCAACCTCGCCCTCGACGAGGTGATCCTCTGCGAGGTGGCGCGGGGAGCGGTCCCTCCCACCCTGCGGGTGTGGCGGAACGGGCGGTGCGTGGTCGTGGGGAGGGGGCAGAGGGTCGAGGATGAGGTCGACCTGGAGGCATGCTGCCGGTTGGAAATCCCCGCGCTTCAGCGGCGCTCCGGCGGGGGGGCAGTGTACCATCACCCGGGCAACCTGAACTTCTCCCTCTTCCTCCCCCTCGTCGGGCCGTGGACCTCGGTGCGACAGTCCCTGGACCGGATCACGGGCCTCCTCGCCCAGGCCCTGGGAGGGAGGTGGGGGCTGCCCGCCGAGGCCTGGGAGGGGGCCGTGTTCGTGCGGGGGCTTAAGGTCTCCGGCTCGGCCCAGCTCCGCCGGCGGGCCCTCCTCCACCACGGGACGCTCCTCCTTTCTCCGGACGGGATCGCGATGGAGGAGGTCCTCCTCGCCCTCCGCCCGGGCTACAGCCCGCGGGGCGTCCCGTCCCGCTCTGCGCCGGTGGGGGATCTGTCCTCCCTCACCGGGCGTCACGTGACGGTCGACGACGGGATCCGTACGGTCCTCGACGCGTTTCGACCCCTCGGCCGGCTGGCGCCGGAGGAGCTTTCCCCGCGGGAGTGGGCATTGGCTTACTCCTCGTCCGCCTCGGAGGGGAGGCCATAGACGTGCTCGCTCCGCGCGACCGGGCCATCGTGGCGTGGCAGCTCGGCCGGCCGCCCGTCGCGGCGATCGGTGTTGCTCACCGCTGCCCATACGGGTATCCCCAGGTGGTCGTGACCCACCCTCTCCATCGGGATGATGAACGGTTCGTCGTGTTCCCGACCCTGTTCTGGCTTTCGTGCCCGTTCGTCGGCGCCGCGGTGGCGCGCCTGGAGTCGACGGGGGGCGTGAAGCGGTTCGAATCACGCCTCGCCCGGGATCCCGCCCTCGCCGTCCGCTCCCGGGCCGCCCATGATGCCTACCGCGAGGAGCGGCGCGCCCTTCTCTCCCTTGAGGAACTGGCCTTCCTCCGAGATGTGGGCGCGCTCGACCGGCTGGAGACAGGGATCGCCGGGCTGGCGAGCCCCCACCGAGTGAAGTGCCTCCACGCCCACCTCGCCCATTTCCTCGCCCGGGGGGAGAACCCGATCGGGGAGGCCGTCGCCACGGAGCTCATCCAGCTCTTCTGCCCCGCCGAGCGGGTGTTGTGTGCAGGGATCGCTGAGGAGGGCCCGTCGTGTTGCCAGCGCTGAGCTCGGTTCCCTATACTTCTCCAAAAGGAGGTTCACCGTGCAAGAGTACCTCGCATTTCGGAAGATGCTGACTCCGATGGCAATCCAGATCATCTTCTGGATTGGTGTTGCTGCCTGTGTCATCTTGGCGCTGGTGGGGATCGTCAGCGGGGCGTCGGCCCCTGTCGGCGGTGGGAGACAAGTGCTGGGCGGCATCCTCACCCTCCTCCTCGGCCCGATCGTTGTCCGGATCTCGTGCGAGCTGTTGATCGTGGTGTTCAGGATCCTCGACGTCCTCACCGAGATCAAGGAGAAGCAGGGCAAGGGTTAGGAGAGGGCCAACGGGCGGACGGAAAAGGGGCCGCCTGTCGGCGGCCCCTCGGTCCGAGCTGAACGCCGTCCTCTTTACGGATCGATGGTGACAGACGGCGGGTGGTTCACGTTGAGGACCCTGATCAGCATTGTGTCCTCAGCAACCGCACCGCAGGGATCCATGACACTCAGGGTAACCGTAACCCAGAGGTCATCGCAGCCCGGGACTTCGGGGGCGACGAAGATCGGGCACAGGGTGTCGGCGTTGATGAGCGTGCCTGCGCTCGCCGACCAAGATACGGAGAGCTTCTCCCCGTCCGGATCGCCCGCCCGGGCGAGGATCATGATCTGGCCCCTCTCCGGCACCTGGAGATCAGGCCCCGCGTCGGCCCACGGGGGGTTGTTCAAGTTCCGCACATGGATGCGCACCGTGTCCTGCGCCACCGCGCCGCAGGCATCGGTCACGGTGAGGGTGAGCTCGACCGTCTCTCCGTCGCAGCGGCTGGTGAGCGGGGCAGTGTAGATCGGGCGCAGGGCACGCGGGTTATCGAGGCTGCCGCGACCGCAGGCGATCGTCCATTGGTAACTCAGTTCATCACCATCAGGATCGCACGCCGATGCGAGGAGCTGGACCTTGCCTCCTTCATCCACCGCCTGGTCCGGCCCGGCGTCCACCACCGGGGGGTGGTTCACGTTGAGCACGTGGAGGACGAGCTCGTCCCTGCTCGCCGCCCCGCAGGCATCGACTGCGACGAGGGTGATCCTCACCTTCTCGCCGTCGCACGACTTCACCCACGGCGCGTAGTACGTCGTTTCGAACGCGTGGGGATCGGAGAACGTCCCCGTGGGGGCGGACCACGTCACCTGGACCTCGTCGCCATCGGGATCATGGACGATCGCGCGCAGGACGATGCTCCCGCCCTCGACGACGGTCTTGATCGCGGGCGCCACATCGCACACGGGCGGCTGCGAGGTCGGCGGGGCGGAGGGCGCACAGACCGGCGTGCAGGCCGGGGGCATTGGGGTGGGCGTGCAGGTCCCCTCGTCGTAGATGAAGTTGTTCCCCGACCCACCGTCGATCACGTTGCAGCCTGGACCACCGAGGATGATGTCGTTGCCGGGCCCACCATACAGCTTATCGTCCCCCGCCTCGCCCTCGATCCGGTCGTTTCCGTCCTCTCCGTAGATGATGTCATCGCCGGCCCCGCCGAACAGGAGGTCATCCCCCCCTCCGCCGAGGATCAGGTCATCCCCGTCGCCTCCCTGGACGAGGTCGTTGCCGGAGCCACCGATGAGGAGGTCATTCCCGGCGAAACCGAAGATCTGGTTGTTCCCCCCGACCCCGACGATGAGGTCGTTCCCCGAGGTTCCGAACAGGACGTCATCGCCCTCCGTCCCCACGATGACGTTCTGCGGCGGGTTCCTCTCCAGGAAGCACAGGATCACGTCCCACATCGGGTCCTTGCACACAACGTACGGAAGGTGCTTCATGAGCAGGGCCACGATCTCCGGATCGACTTTGTACTTGGCGAGGCAGTCGGGGATCACAACCTGGGGAGGAGTGACCGGCGCCACGGCCTCGCAGAACGCAGCGGCAAGGTCCGCCGGGTCGCGGGCGACCACCAACCGGCCGCCTCCCGCAGTGGCCATCGTCTGCAGGATGCGCTCTGTGTCGGAGGTGAGGGCGAAGCCGACGATGTCGAGCGTGTAGCCCGATGCAGCGAGGCGCTGTGCTTCCGCGACCGGATCCCCGTCGCAGGTCTCTCCCCCGTCGGTGAGGAGCACGATCCTCGCCGGAGGCGGGACGCGGGCCGCGATGAAGCGGAGCGACTCCGCGAGGGGCGTCTTCCCCATCGCCGTCAAGCTCGCGATCCTCGAAGCGAGGGTTGCCCGCTCCGCCGCCGCATAGGTCGCCAGCGACGCGATGAGCTCGATGTCCCGACAGGTCGCAGGCTCTTGCGTCTTGGGGATCCGGTGGCCGAACACCGCGACCGCAAGCAGCGTGTCCGCGGCCAGGCAGTCCAAGCCGAGGATCACGGCCTCCTTCGCCCACTCAAGCCGCGTCGGCCCTCCGTTGAGGGCGAGGTTCATCGAGTCCGATGCGTCGAGGATCACCGCCAGCCTCTGCGGGGCCGCCCACGCGGTCAGGGTGAAACCACACGCCACCATGAACACCATGATCTTCTTCATCGTTGCCTCCCTGGGTCCATCTCCATCACGCCTCGTCGTCCACGGGGAACGGCCCACGCGGCCATCGTCCGCGGGACATCGGGGAGGAGTATAGCTGGGAATTCGTTCCTGTTCTGTGACGGAAGCTACATTTCACGCGCGGACATACTTCCGCCCCGGCAATTCCTGGACGCGGCCGGCGAGGACGAGGTCGAGGAGGATCTGGGAGACCTGCGGGTGGGGGAGGCCAGTGCGGGCCACGATCTCCGACGGATCGAGTGGTTCTTGGGAGAGGAGCCCGTACACGCTCTGGGCCTCGGGAGGGAGGGTCGGGGCAGCGGGAAGGGGCAGGGACGGCATTCCCAACTCGGCCAGGACGTCGTCGGCCGACAGGACGGGCTTCGCCCCGTCCTGGAGGAGGCGGTTCGATCCTCGTGATGCCTCTGAGGTGATGGGGCCGGGGACGGCGAGGACTTCCTTGCCCTGAGCCAGGGCGTGGTCCACGGTGATGAGGGCCCCCGACCGCTCGGGGGCCTCGACGACCACCACCGCCCTGGCCAGCCCGGCGATGATCCGGTTCCGCCGGGGGAACGTCCACTGCGATCCCGGCATCTCCCACGGGAACTCGGACATGACCGCTCCCCGCTTGGCGATCTCCGCGATCAGGGGCTCCCTCCCCGCGGGATAGGGCTTCCCCAGCCCCGAGCCCAGCACCGCGATCGTGCGACCGACGGAGAGCGCGCCCTCATGGGCAGCGGCATCGATCCCCGGTGCGAGCCCGGACACCACCGTCACCCCGCGGCCGGCGAGCTGGGCGGCGAGCTTCTTCGCCACCACTCTCCCGTAGCTCGTGCAGCGGCGGGTGCCCACGATCGCGACTGCGCACGCGTCCTCGGGTTTCCATCCTCCGCGCACGTACAGGACAGGTGGGGGGATCGGGATCTCCCGGAGCGGGGCGGGGTAGCCCGGATCGTCGAGGGTGAGGATCTCCGCCCCGGCGCGGCCCGCAAGGAGGATCTCTTGTTCTGGATCGGCGGTCGCGAGCTCGGAGCTCACCTTGTCCCCGATCTCCGCGCGGAGGTCCTCGGGAAGGCCTCTCGCCAGCGCCTCGCACGCCTCGGCCGGCCCCCCGCAGCGACGGAGGAGGAGCTCCCGCCGCCGTGGGGTGAGGGACGGGAGGAGGTTCAGTCCCACCCAAGCCAGCTTGCGGTCCATCGGGCCGATGGTAGCAGGGCCAGGCCCCGTGGGGTAGGATCTGGCCAAGGAGGCCCGCGATGACATGCCGGTTGGGGATCGTCCTTCTCGCTCTTCAAGGGCTGGTGGTGCTCGCGACGGGCCAGGGCCTCGTGGAAGGCACGTTCGCTGAACACGCCCTCGTCAGGGTCGGTACGGAGGAGTTCGCCGTGGCCCAGGGGCGGACGGTGGAGATCCGCTCGTGGGCGAACCCAAACCGCGTGAGCCGGACCCTGCGGGGGGCGGAGGCGTTCGTCGTTTCCCTGGCTGTCTCCCCCGACGGTCGGCTCCTCGCCGCCGGGGACAAGGACGGGCACATCATGGTGTGGGAGATCGCCTCGGGCCAGCTCCTCTTCAAGAAGTACGCCCACCGCTTCTCAGTGTGGTCGGTGGCGTTCTCTCCAGACGGGGTGCTCCTTGCGTCAGGGGCGTTCGACGGCACGGTGCGGTTATGGGACACGGGATCGTGGGTGGAGGTGGGGCTCCTCATCGAACCCCGGCTCGTGGACGCCGAGAACAAGGACCGGGCTCACATGGGGTGGGTGAGGTGCGTGGCCTTTTCGCCCGATGGAAGGACGCTCGCCACGAGCGGGTGTGATGGATACGTGCGGATCTGGGATGTGGATACCCTCCGCCTCAGGCGGGATGCGATCCAGGCTGGGATCAACGTATACTTCGTGTCCTTCTCCCCCGATGGGGAGCTCCTCGGGTGTGTTACGAACCCCGGGGAGATCCGGCTCTACCGCACCGACACCTGGGAGGAGGCGATGCGCCTGCGCGCGGGGCGGACCAGTTCCCTGTATGTGATGTCTTTCTCCCCCGAGGGAGCGAAGGTCTTCGCCGGGGGGTTCTCGAACAAGGTGGAGGTGTGGGATCTCGCGACGGGGAAGATGCTCTCCGAGCACCCCGGCCACACGGATAGCATCTGGGGTCTCATCGTGTTCCCCGATGGGAGACGGGTGGTGACGACGTCCCGGGACAACACGGTCCGGTTGTGGACGATCGAAAACTAGCCCTCGCTCAGGGGGCTCCTGTCGTCGCTGCCCCCCGGCGGTCGCACCTCGCGAGGGGGTAGCGTGGGGGGAGCATCTTGCGTTCCGGGCCGAGACCTCTTGCGGGCGGCCCCTCCCCCGGGTTTGGGGATCCCCAGGCGCGGGTCCTCGTCCGCCCCAGCTGCTCGTGGGGCGAGCTCCATCCTGGGCTTCCCACCATCGTTCCCATCCCTCCTGGCACAACACGCGGACCGGCCGCCTCACCCCGGCGATGCTCGATGCTGTAGTGGCCCGTGCCTTGACCTGGCTTCGTCCAGCAACGTCCTCAGGAGGAGAACGCCCAACGCAGCGCACAGCCACCACCGGCCGAATCCCGGACCGACGGGGAGCGACGCCCCAGGGAGGGAGGAGAGCCATCGCACCGTTGCCAGGTAGGGGCCGATGAGGACCCGTTCGGCCAAGAACTCGAGCGGCAACGAGGCCAGGAACCCAGCGAGCACAAGGAGGATCCCCCCCCAGAGGATCGCCCCTGTCCACGGGACGAGGAGGACGTTCGCGAGGGGTCCATACGGGGAGAGATAGCCGAACGCGGTCCCGATGACCGGCATCGCCCCCATCTGGGCGCACAGGGTCACCGCGAGGAGGTCCGCCGGTCGGCGGACCCACCTGGGGAGGCGTCCGCGCAGCTGCGAACCTGTCCAGCCCGGGAGGAAGAGGAGGATCCCGGCTGTGGAGAGGAACGAGAGCTGAAACCCCGCGTCGAGTGCGGACCACGGCCAAAAGATGAGCACGACGATCGCCGCGAACGCGAGTCCCTGGAGGGGGTCGAGCCACTTCCTCAGGACCCAACCTCGCTCCCAGAGGAGCCAAAATAGGCTGAGGATTGCGAACATGGTCGCCGCTCGGATGAGGGAGACCCGCGCCCCGCCGAGGAGGACGTAGAACCCCACCGCGGGCACGAGGATCGGGTACCGCCACGCAGGACGGAGCCGTACTAGCCCGAGGAGCCACCATCCCCCGGCGGCGAGGATCCCCACGTGGAGGCCCGAGAGAGCCAGGACGTGGGCCACCCCGACCAGCCGAAACGCCTCTTCCTCCTCGTCGGGGAGCCTTCCCCGTGCCCCAAGGAGGAGCGCGGCTAGTAGGTCCGCGGCCGGCGCCGGCAGCGTTCGGTCCAGGTGGGCAAGGAGATCCTGCCGAACGCGCGATGCCCAGCGGGAGAGCCCCGCTTTGCCCGCGGCGAGGACCTCGGCCTCGGTGGCCCAGAACAGGCCGTGGACCCCCCGCCGGGCGAGGCTCTGCCGCCACGCCTCCGGCTCGGGACGCCCCCACCGCCCCACAAGCCGCACCCGATCCCCGGGATCGAACGCCCTCCCGTGGGGGACGTAGGCGAGGAGGTTGGCGGGGAGGTTGTCCAGGGCGAGGGTGAACGAGACGTTCTTGGTGCGGGGCTCGGGGATGTCGAGGACACGGCCCGTGACCTCCCGCAGGTTGGGGAGCTGAAAGGAGAGGTATGCGGGGAGGTTCTCCCGGACTGGGAGGGCGAGGCCGAGGGCGAACGCCGCCGCCCACAGGGCCACGGCGGAGCGGCGCCAAGCCGCGAGGGCGAGCGCCCCACCCCCCGCCGCCAGGGCGAGAGCCCCCGGGTACAGGGCGTAGCCGAACGCGATCCCGAACCCCAGGGCAGCGCCGATCCCAGGAAGGAGCGCCCGTCCCACTGGCCATCGCCTCCGCGGGGAGTATAATGGTCGCGCTTGGGGGTGACCGGTCTCGACGGGAACACCGAGGCCAGGCTGCAGGCGGAGGTCCGCCTCCTCCTAAATCCGGCGGAACGGCAAACAAACGCCGACTACGCAACTGTTCCTGCTTACGCTCTGAACTAGCGTAGGCCGTCCGCGGCGCCCCCGCCCGTGGGGTGCCGTTGGGCGTCGACAAGGCGGGCTAGCCTAGGTCGCTGGCCTTGGGCGGCCGAGGTGAACCTTCGCAAGGCTGGGGGCCGAGCGATCCCGCCCGCGGGAGCGTGAAGCCCGAGAACAAGAACGCGGGCTAAGCCTGTAGACGCCGAAGCCAAGGGGTTTTCGGACGGGGGTTCGACTCCCCCCACCTCCACCAGGCGGCGTAGCCAAGCGGCAAAGGCGAGGGACTGCAAATCCCTTATTCCCCGGTTCAAATCCGGGCGCCGCCTCCCGGACGGTCACAGGTCGCAGGTCTCAAGGAGACGGACGCGCCGGGTTCTCCTGACTTCCGGACCTTGGACTTGCCGACTGTCTTCTCGGGTGGTTAGCTCAGCTCGGTAGAGCACGCGCTTGACGTGCGCGGGGTCGCAGGTTCAACTCCTGCACCACCCACCACGGCGGCGGCAAGGCTGTTCCCCTTGCAGAGCGGCGGACCTCACCCCCCGCCCACCGGCGGGAGAAGGGTCAGGACGTCCCCCTCGTCAAGGGGCGTGGTGAAGCCCCGCTTGAACTGGATCGAGATCCCGTTGACGAGGGCCGAGACGTGGCGACCGATCCGACCGCCGGGCCCGTAGATCCTCTCCCGCAGCTGCGGATAGCGCTCCACGAGGGCCGCCACCGCCCGCGCGACGTCGGCCCCGGGAGGGAGGTCGAGGGGGATCGAACCCTCGCCGATCTCGGCTCGGAACGGGAAGAACACGTGGACCTCGACCTTCATCCGTCCTCTGCCACCAGCTTCCGCGAGATCTCTCGCTGGCGGGGAATGAACTCGTAGAGGTGTTCGTCAACGAGCCTCCCCCCCCGAACGCGGATCTTGCCGTTCACCATCACGAGGTCCGCGTACTGGGCCCCGCAGTGGACGAGGGCGGCCACGGGGTCGGCCGCGCCCGCGAATTCAAGTGCAGACAGGTCCCACAGAGAAAGATCGGCGCACTTGGCTGCTTCGAGCGAGCCGAGCTCTTGATCCCGGTGGAGGACGCGCGCCCCCCCGAGGGTGGCGAGCTCAAGCGCCTGGCGGGGG
>DSBZ01000209.1 GCA_011057175.1 Candidatus Acetothermia bacterium | reverse complement strand
GCCCGGGCGAGCTTCTCCCGTCCCACCGCCTCAACCGTGGCCCGCTCCGCCACGCCGCGCGCGACGATCCTCTCCGCGAGGAGGTCCGCGAGGCGCAGCGGGTCCAGGCGCCGCAGCCACTCGCGGTTGAGCCAGAGGAGCTTCTCCTCGTCGAACACTGCCGCCGCCGTGTTGACCCCCGGGAGGTCGAATCGGGCGACGAGCTCATCGCGGGAGAACACCTCCTGGTCCCCATGGGACCACCCCAGCCGCGCCAGGAAGTTCACGAGCGCCTCGGGGAGGATCCCGCGCCGGTCGTAATCGAGGACCGATCCCGCCCCATGGCGCTTGGAGAGCTTCGTCCGATCCGGGCCGAGGATGAGGGGGACGTGGGCGAACAGGGGCGGGGTCCACCCCAGCGCCTGGTAGATGAGGAGCTGCTTGGGGGTGTTGTTGAGGTGCTCCGCGCCGCGGATGACGTGGGTGATCCCCATGTCGTGGTCGTCCACCACGCACGCGAAGTTGTAGGTGGGGGTGGCATCGGAACGAAGGATGACGAGGTCCTTGAGCTCGCGGTGCTCCACCGTGACATCCCCGGCGAGGAGGTCGGGCACAGTAGTGGCTCCATCCCTGGGAACCCTAAACCACAGGGCACCCTCGGATTCGTAGGCCGCCCCGCAGCGCACGAGCTCGGCCGCGACCTCGCGGTGCCGCGCGAAGCGATCCGTCTGACGGTACACCTCGTCCCAGTCCAACCCCAGCCAGCGGAGGGACGCGAAGATCTGCTCGATCGCCTCATCCGTGGACCGCGTGCGGTCCGTGTCCTCGATGCGGAGGATAAACGTCCCCTTGTGATGTCGAGCGTAGAGCCAGTTGAAGAGAGCGGTCCGCCCCCCCCCCACGTGGAGGTACCCCGTGGGGCTGGGCGCGAACCGCACACGCACGGAAGCCATGGGCTGCATTCTACCGTCCCCCTGTAGAGGTCCCAAGGAACGTTGCCTCCTTCGGCGTCCGCGGCTACCATCTCCGGGCGAACAAAGGAGGTCCCTCATGGCAGTCGCAGCATACGTCCTCGTCCGCTGTCGCGGCGCGACGGAGGGCAAGATCGCGGAGATCATCCGCCGCCAGCCCCATGTTCGGCGCGTGGACACCGTGTTCGGAGACTACGACATCATCGCCTACCTCGAGTTCGAGGAACTCCCGTCCAGCTTCTCCGTAGCGGAGCTCCACAACATCGTGACCGAGGAGATCCGCAAGGTGGAGGGCGTCTCCTCGACGAGCACCCACATCGTGACGAAGAAGTTCACCGACTAGACCACAACCCACACAAAGGATGTGAACGACGATGAAGATCCTCGTCCTCGGGGGAACAGGGAAGATCGGAGCGGCAGTGGCATGGGACCTCGCACGGGAGGAGAGCGTGGAGGCGGTGGGCCTCGTCGCTCGATCGGCGGAGGCTCTCCAACGGACGAAGCGGTGGATCGGGAGCGAGAAGATCGTCCTCCATCCCGGCGACGTCGCTGGACCTGGCCTGGAGCAGGCCCTCGGGGAGTACGAGGTGGTGGTGATCGCTCTCCCCGACCGGCGCACGAGCTACCGGGCCGCCCACCAGGCCATCGTTCGGGGGGTACACGTCGTGGACATGCTCGAGGAGTATCACCGCCGCCCTGATCCGTACGAGACGGAAGGGCTCGAGGTCCCGGCCGGGATGACGGCCGAGGAGTACGGGGACTGGCTCCATCGGGAAGCCCTGCGCAACGAGGTCACGTTCCTCGACGGGATCGGGTTCGCCCCGGGGATCTCCAACATCACCGTCGGGGAGGGGATCCGCAGGCTCGATCACGCCGTGGCGGCGGTGGCACGGGTGGGGGGGATCCCGAACAAGGCCGCTGCGGCGCGCCATCCCCTGCGGTACATGGTGACGTGGGCGTTCGACCACGTGCTGCGCGAGTACATGATCAAGGTCCAGGTGAAGAAGGACGGCCAGGTGGTCGAGGTGGACGCCCTCACCGACCGGGAGACGTTCCCGTTCCGGCAGTTCGGTGTGGACGAGGTGCTGGAGTGCGCGATCACCCCCGGCATGCCCTCCTTCATCCACACGCGGCCCGAACTGCGCGATTTCGCGGAGAAAACGATCCGCTGGCCAGGCCACTACGCGGCGGTGGACGTGCTGCGGGAGTGCGGGCTGCTCGATCTGGACCCGGTCCACCTCGACGGAGCGGCGGTCGCGCCCCGGGAGTTCACGGCGCGGGTCCTCTCCCCACGGCTCCGCCCCGGACCGGGGGAGGGGGACGTGTGTGTGATGTGGAACACGGTGCGGGGGACGAAGGCCGGTCGCCCGGCCCGGGTGGACTACTACCTGTGGGACGAGGCGGACCCCGTGACGGGGATCTCGGCGATGGCCCGCGTCACCGGGTTTGCCGCAGCGATCGGGGCGCGGTTCGTGGGGGCGGGGAAGATCCGAAAGCGGGGGATCGTGGCCCCGGAGGACGCGATCGTGGGGGACCTCTACTCGGAGTTCATCGCCGAGCTCGCCCGCCGCGAGATCGCGGTGCGGGAAGTGGAGTCGATCTCATCGAGGGGGTGTCTGCCGTGAAGCGGGATTTCGTGCGCATCGCCGATTGGTCGGCTCCCGAGCTGTGGGAAGCCCTCGACCTCGCGCGGCATCTCAAGCGGGAGCACCGGGCAGGGATCTCGCACCGGAATGTGCTCGCCGGGAAGACCCTCGCCATGATCTTCCAGAAACCGTCACTTCGGACGCGCGTCTCGTTCGAGGTCGGGATGACGCAGCTCGGGGGGCACGCCCTGTACCTCGGCCCCGACGACATCAGGCTCGGGAAGCGGGAGACTACCGCGGACATCGCCCTCAACCTCTCCCGCTACGCCGATGGGATCATGGCGCGCGTGTTCGGGCACGACGTCGTGGAGGAGCTCGCGCGGTACGCCACCGTCCCCGTGATCAACGGGCTTTCCGATCTCCACCATCCCTGCCAGGCCCTGGGGGACATGCTCACGATCCTGGAGAGGCGGGGCGAGCTTCGGGGGACGACCCTCGCCTTCATCGGGGACGGGAACAACGTCGCCCACTCGTTGATCGAGGCCTCGGCCCTGTTTGGAGTCCGGTTCCGCATCGCCTGTCCCAAGGGCCACGAGCCGGAGGCGGAGATCGTGGAGGCGGCGCGGGCCGGGGGGACGGCGGTGGAGATCCTCCGCGACCCCCGGGAGGCGGCGCGGGAGGCGGACGTGCTCTACACCGACGTGTGGGCGAGCATGGGCCAGGAGGAGGAAGCCGAGCTTCGCCGGCGGACGTTCCAGGGGTTCACGGTGGACGTGGAGCTCGTGGAGCGGGCGAACCCGGGGTGCCTGGTCATGCACTGCCTCCCCGCCCACTACGGGGAGGAGATCACCTACGAGGCATCCCGCCTTCCGAACTCGGTCCTGTTCGACCAGGCGGAGAACCGCCTCCACGCCCAGAAGGCGCTTCTGTCCCTCCTCCTCGCCTAAGGAGGACGAGAGGCCTTACCCGCCCCGCGGAAGGGCCCTCCCGCCTTTCCCCTGGCAGCGCGGACAGTAGTTCGTGCGTACGTCGTCGTAGAGGATCTCCGCGATCGGGGTGCCACAATCGGGGCAGGGGGCACCCCTCCTCCCGTGGACGGAGAGGAAGTCCCGGATCTCCCGCTCGAAGAGGGCGTCCCCTGCCCGGCCACGGATCTCGGCGATCGCCCACCGCAGGGTATCCCCGATCGCTCGCCACAAGCGCTCTTGCTCGTCCGTGGTCAGCGTGTGGCCGTAGCGAACCGGGGACAGTCTGGCGTGGAACAGGATCTCGTCCGCGTAGGCGTTTCCGATCCCCGCGATCAGGGACTGGTCGGTGAGGATCCGTTTGAGGGGGCGCCGCCGCGCGAGGAGGCCGCGGAGGACATCCACGGTGAACGCCTCCGACAGCGGCTCGCGGCCCAACTCCCGGAGGGGTTCGGCCGTGAGGAGGTCGGACACCACCCACGCGGCCGCCAAGCGCGGCGACCGCGCCTCGATGAGGCGCAGATCGGTCCCGTCCTCGAACGCCAGGCGCAAATCGGTCGCGGTGGTCGGCGGATAGCCGTGCCCCCCGTGCCATAGCCATGCCCAGCGCATGAGATGGATGAGGAGGTGGAGATCGGCGCCGAAGGAAAAGAGGAGGTACTCCCCCCGCCGGCCGATGGTGTGGAGCCTCCTCCCCACGAAAAGAGCCGGGCCCACCGCGCGCGTGCGGAGGAGCCCTGGGCGGTTCACCTCGACCCCCCGGACCGTCTGCCCCACGATCCGGGGGGTGAGGATGTCCTTCACGACCTCCAGGTCCGGCAGCTCCGCCAACTCACTTCCCGAGGAAGAACAGGAACGGGAAGATCCACGGGAAGCAGCACGGATCGCAGCATGGATCGTAGCACGATGGGCACGCCGTCGGGGCCCGCGACACCTTCAGATAAGGGTCGCACAGGGAGACCCCGCACGCCCTCGAGGCAGGCAGACACCACGCGTAGCAGCAGCTGTGATCGCGCGCCACGATCCTGACGTGGGTCGCCACGTCGCCCCCCGTCGTCGCGACCACGATCCTGTAGAACCCCGGTGCTACCTGCACCCCCGCGAGATCGCGCTGGTCCCAGACGATCTCTGCGCTCGCGGCGACCGGCATGGGGTAAACGTAGCTGTACACGACTCCCCCCCCGAACGCCTCCACCGACCACCCGGTGATCATCGTCGTCGTAGCGCAGGGATTACAGCAGAAAATACCCCACGGGATGACCAGCTTCACCAGGATCGGCTCCTCAGCCCAGAACGTCGCGTAGCAGGGGGGTTCAAGCGGCGGAGGGGGCGGACAGGGATCGCACCACCCCTGGCCTACCGCCAACCCTCCTCCCAGAAGCGCGACGACCAACGTCGAGAGAAACGCCCGCTTCATCTCGTGACCACCTCCGCCCCATTCTACACCGAACGGCGTCCTGGGTTTCACCGCTCTGGGGGCACCGAGCGCGCCGCCGTTCGGGGCAGGGCTTCTACCCACCGGGGCCGAGGAGGGACAGGGTAAGGGAAAGGGTCCCCACGGAGAGAAGGGTGGACAGGAAGAGGGCCGAGGCCGCCAGATCCGGTCGCCGGTCGTATTGGGAGGCGAGCAGGAAGGCATTCACCGCGGTGGGGACGCTCCCCTCGACGATGAGGCTCCCCCGGAGGAGGCCCTGGACCCGGAACGCGCCGGCGAGCGCCCACGCCAGGGCCCCTCCCCCCACCAGGCGGAGGAGGGCGAGGGCGAGGGCCCCGCGGGCCACGCCCACCCCGCGGACCTGCGCGAGCTCGATCCCCAGGAGGAGAAGGAAAAGGGGGATCGCCCCTTCGGCGAGGAGCCCTGTCGTCCGCGCGAGAAGGTCCGGGATCCCCACCCACCGGGCGAAGAAAGCGGCTCCCACGGCATAGAGCCACGGCACGCGCAGGAGGGCTGCCCAGACCTTCTTCCCCCCGTGCCCGTCCCACGCCGCCACTGCCACCCCGAGGGTCGCGAGGAGGACGGTGTGGGTGGCCAAGAACACCGCCCCCACGTCCACTCCGCCCTGTCCGTAGGCGAACAGGAGAACGGGGAGCCCCAGGTTCCCGCAGTTCCCGAACGTGAGGACGAGCGAGGCCACCGTCCGGCCGGCCCGATCGGAGCCGAACATGGCCCGCCCCACCCCCATCGAGAGGGCGAACATCCCCCCGAGGTGGGCGAGGGCGAACAGGACGACCGTCCCCGAAGCGGCAAGGTCCGCTGTGCGCAGGGACTCGAAGATGAGCGCTGGGGAAAGCACCCAGAACGCGACTTGGGCCAGTGGCCGCGCTGGGACTCGCCCCAGCCGGCCCAAGGCCCAGCCCGCCCCGGCGAGGAGAGACGTGGGAAGGAGGACAACGAACATGGGGGAACGGTACGCGGTGGTGAGGGCGGCGTCATCCCGCCGGGGAGCTACAATCCCCCCTGCGCAACCCATGAAGATCGCGGTCACGGGAAACCCTGGGGTAGGGAAGTCCACCCTCGTCAGGCAGGTCGTGGAGCGCGTGCCCCTCTCCGCGGGGGGCATGATCACCGCGGAGATCCGCAAATGCGGGCGTCGAGTGGGTTTCTCCGTGCGCGACCTTGCCACGGGCACGGAAGGGATCCTCGCCCACCTCCACCTCGCCGATGGGCCCGCGTTCGGACGGTACCGCCTCAACCTGCGCGATCTCGACGAGATCGGTGCCGGGGCGATCGAACGGGCGATCGAGGAAACGCAGCTGGTGGTGGTGGACGAGGTCGGGCCGATGGAGCTCCATTCCCCGCGGTTCGTCCGCGCCGTGGAGCGGGCGCTCGCGGAGGCCCCCCACCTCCTCCTCACCGTCCATCGCGCCTCCAACCATCCCCTCGCCTACACGATCCGCCACGGGGTGGATCACCTCTTCCGCCTGGGCCGGGACAACTGGGAACAAGTGCTCGCTGCGATCCTCCGTCACCTGACGGCCGGCTAGCCCACGGCTGCGGGGAGACCGCACAGGGCCGCGATCTCGTCCGCAACGTCGAACGCGGCGTTGGGGAAGGCGATCGCTCGCGCCCGGTCGCCGCGGCGCGCGAGCTCGCCCGGCGTGGCCAGCCACCGATGGAGGATGGCCGCTACCTCAGCTGGGGTGGAGGCAGCCTCCCCGGCACCGGCCCCCACCACGAACGGGATGTTCGGCCGCTCCTGGGCCATCCCCCCGAAGAGGATCATCGGGAGCCCCGAGATGGCGGCCTCGCCGATCACCCCAGGGCCGGGCTTGCCCACGAACACATCCGACGCACGCATCATGACCTCGAGGTTCGTGACGAACCCGTGGACCCGAGCGGAGACCCGCCACGGGTAGCGTCCCAGTACCTCCACGAGGGCCTGATTGCGACCGGCGATGACGACGAGCTCGACCGGGAGCTCGGCCCGGTCGATGGCCCACGCCACTCGCTCGATGCCCCCCATCCCCTCCCCCCCGCCGACGAGGAGGACGATCGGGCGATTGGTCTCCCAGCCCAGCTCCTGTCGCGCGCCCGCCTTGTCCTTGCCGTAGAGAGCGAACTTGGGGTGGGCAGGATGCCCCACCACGCGCAGCCTGTCCGGGCTCAGTCCCAGCTGCCGCCCCCGCTCATAGGCGCTTGAGCACGGGACAAGACAACGATCCACCTCGGGGTGGTACCATCCGCTGTGGGGGTTCGCGAGATCCGTGACCACGGTGACGATGGGGAACTCCCGCGCGGCAGTCCGCCGCAGGGCCACCGCGAGCTCGCTGAATGCAGGATGGAGGACGACGATCACGTTCCACGCCCGGGACCTCCGCGCCGCCCGCCGCACCCGGGGGACGGCGAGCCGCGGGAGCTGCCTGCGCCCGACCCGCGTGGCGATGAGGCGGTCGGTCACGGTCACGAACAGGTTCCAAGACGGCTCGTGGTAGCGAACCCACAGCGGGTAGATCTCCGGCGCTCGGTTCCAGGGGAAGTACCCGCAGGCACGGAACGCATCGAAGTAGTCGCAGGCGAACGTGTCCGGATACCGGAGGGCGAGGGCCGCTTCGATCGCCCGTCCCGCGGACCGATGGCCGCCCCCCGTGTCGGACATGAACAACCCGACCTGAATCACGGCCCCCTCCCTGGGCCACGAACTATACGGGCCCCGCACGGGCCCGGTCAAGCCCCCTCCCGCTGCGGGGCGATCCAGCGCGGGCCGGGCAGAGCATAGGCGTCGCGGTAGAACTCCCGGAACACGCGTTCCACCTGGCGCATCATCCGCTCCACGTCCTCCCCCTCGGGCCGGGACGGATCGGGGAGGATCGGAGGGGCGAAGTGCACCGCCACGCCCCCCAAGCGGCGCGTCTCGCGTAGGATCCGGAGGCACATCCGCCCCAGCGGTTCCTCCTCCGCCCCCGGGCGGTAGACGTACGCGTTGCCGAGGAGCACGGGGACGATCGGGGCCCCGCTGCGATGGGCGAGCTTCGCCACCCCCGGATAGAGCCGCCCCTCCCAGTAGAGGTGACCCTCGGGGAAGACCATCACGCTTCCCCCCCCCGCGAGGTAGCGCACGGCGGCGGCGACGGTCCGTGCATTGAGGGAGCCCTTCTCCCGCGGATCGCGGGTCACCCGGAACCGGAAGAACGCTTGGTAGAAGAAGCGGAGCCAGGGATGGCGTTCGTCGACGTGGAACAGGGCCCGCGCCCGCCACCGGCGGGAGTGGCGGACCACGAACAGGGGATCGAACGAGCCGACGTGGGTCACACAGAAGAGGCAGGGGCCGCGCGGCGGACGGCCCACGGCGTGGGACGGCACGACGAGAGGGAGGAGAACCGTGGCGAGGAAGTACATGCCCCATACCGCCTCGTAGGGCAATGCGCACAGCAGCGCCCCGATGCGCCGGGCGAGCCCCTTACCTCCTTCTCGGTTCACGCGACCCCTGGGGATCCGCCCAGTACCTTTGGCCGGGGATCCGGTTCCGGCCCATGGCCACATCGAGCCAGTACCAGAACGCCGTAGCTGCCCCGCGGACCCACCCCGCACGCACGAAACGGCGGTTCGAGGTGTAGCAGGGCATCGTAGGGACGAACCGCACCCGCCCCAGGGTGCGCAGCGCGCGGGCAAGGCGAAAGTCGGGGGATGCTCGCTCCTCCAGTGGAGGGTAGCCGCCCACCGCAAAGTAAGCGTCTCTGCGGATCCCCAGGTTCGCCCCCCCACACAGGGGGACCCCGCACAGGCGGGACAGCGCGGCGAGGACGCAGTACCCCGCCACCTCCAGCGGGCGAAGCAGTGCCCAGCTCTCCCGGAACCCCATCGGGCCGTAGGCGGCCACCGTCCCCTCTCGGGCAAGCGCCCGCACCATCCGCTCCAGCCAACGCCGGGGATACATCGTGTCCGCGTCGGCACTGACAATGAGCTCCCCCCGGGCTTCGCTGAACCCACGGTGGGCGGCCGGCAAGTACCCCCGCCGTGGCTCGATGACCACCCGGTCCGCGAGCTCCGCAGCGATCTCCCGGCTCCGGTCCGTGCTCCCGTTGTCCACCACGAGGAGCTCGTACTCCTGAAACGTCTGCGCCCGCAGCGAGCGAAGTGTCTGTTCGAGGAACCTCTCCTCGTTCAGCACAGGGACCACAACCGTGATCGTCGGCGTGGTCACCCTTGGCCCCTCCCGCTGTAGGTCGTCATCGCACGACGATGGACACGAGCTTCCCCGGAACGGCGATCACGCGTACGACCTCCTTCCCGTGGAGCCGTGCCTGGACCTCGCCCGCGGCGAGGGCCGCCTCCTGGAGGGCATGCGGGTCGGAGGCGACGGGAACGGGCACGCAAACGCGGGCCCGGACCTTGCCGTTGATCTGGACCGGGATCTCCACCTCCTCCCCCACAACCGCGCCCGGGTCGTAGTCCGGCCAGGGCGTCTCCAGGACCGACTGCTTCTCCCCGAGGCGGTGCCACAGCTCCTCGGAAAGGAACGGGGTGAACGGGGAGAGGAGGAGGATGAGGTCGCGGACAACCCGCCGCACGAGATGGGGATCGGCCCCTCCGCCATCGACGTAGGCCCCAAGCTCATTGACGAGCTCCATAATCGCTGCGATGGCCGTGTTCAGCCCCAGCTCTCCCGCGAACTCCTCGGTCACCTTCTTCACCGTGGCGTGGAGCTTCCGCCATAGCCGTCGCCCCGCGGGATCGAGTCGCTCCGGCTCCCCCTCGACCCCCGCCAAGCGGGGCAGCTGTCCGACCACCAGGTTCCAGAACCTGTTCAAGAACCGCCACGCCCCGCGGATCCCGTCCTCGGACCACTCGATGTCCCGGTCCGGGGGGCCCATGAACAGGGTGTACAGCCGCTCCGTGTCCGCCCCGTAGCGGGCGATGATCTCCGCGGGCTCGACGACATTCTTCTTCGACTTCGACATCGCGAAGTAGGACGTCGCCACCTCCTGGCCACACTTCGCGCAGCGGAGGCTGTCCACCTCCTTCGGGTACAGCCACCCGTGCTCGGGGCACCGGTAGGCGGCATGGCAGACCATCCCCTGGGTGAACAGGCGCTGGAACGGCTCCCTGAACCCGACGTACCCCAGGTCGTAGAGGGCCTTGGTGATGAACCGGGAGTAGAGGAGGTGGAGGATGGCGTGCTCGACCCCTCCCACGTAGAGGTCCACCGGGAGCCAGCGGTTGACGTCCTCGGTCACGAACGGGGCCTTCTCCTCGTGGGGGGACACGAAGCGGAGGAAGTACCAGGAGGAATCCACGAACGTGTCCATCGTGTCCGTGTCTCGTCTGGCCTCCCCTCCGCACCAGGGACAGGTCGTCTCCGCAAACCCAGGGATGTCCGCCAGGCCCATCTTCCCGATGAACGGGACGTCGGGGAGGAGGACCGGCAGTTCCTCCTCCGGGACGGGAACCACCCCGCAGCGGTCGCAGTACACGATCGGGATCGGCGCCCCCCAGTACCGCTGGCGGGAGATGAGCCAGTCCCGCAGCCGGTAGGCGACCGTGCGCCGGCCGATCCCCTTCCCCTCGAGGTAGGCGACCGTGCGCGCGATCGCCTCCTCCCCCGGGGTTCCTGTGAGCGGTCCGGAGCCGACCATCGTCCCCGGTTCCACCAAGGCCTCGCTCATCTCGCCGGGGTCGGGAATCGACCCGTCGGGGGCGGCGATCACGACCCGCACCGGCAGCCCGTAGGCGCGGGCGAACTGGAGATCGCGCGCGTCGTGGGCGGGCACGGCCATCACCGCCCCTGTCCCATAGGTCGGCATCACGTAGTCGGCGATCCAGATCGGGATCGGCTCCCCTGTCGCGGGGTTCGTGGCGTAGCTTCCCAGGAACAGGCCCGTCTTCGGCCGCTCCGTGGACGTGCGCTCCACCTCCGTGGCCCGGATTGCCTCCTTCCGGTACCGCTCCACCTCCCCGCGACGCTCGGGCGCGGTCAACTTGTCTACTAGCGGGTGCTCGGGGGCGAGGACGAGCAACGTCGCCCCCCACAGGGTGTCGGGGCGGGTGGTGAAGACCTCAATGGGGCTTCCGACCCCAGTGGGGAACGCGATCATCGCCCCCTCCGAGCGGCCGATCCAGTTCTCCTGCATCTTCTTCACGTGCTCCGGCCAGTCGAGGTCCGCGAGGTCGGAGAGCAACCGATCCGCGTAGGCCGTGATCCGGAAGAACCACTGGTCGAGCTCCCGCGGCTCGGGTGTGGTCCCGCAACGCTCGCATTCCCCTCCCACCACCTGCTCGTTGGCGAGCACGGTGCGGCAGCCTGGGCAGTAGTTCACCATGGCCCGCTTCTTGTAGGCGAGGCCGCTTCCGTGGAGCTTCAGAAACAGCCACTGCGTCCAGCGGTAGTAGTCGGGAAGGCAGGTCGTGATCTCGCGCTCCCAGTCGTACTCGATCCCCCAGGCGCGGAACTGGTCCTTGGCGTAGGCGATGTTATCGAGCGTCCACTGCCGGGGATGGATCCCCCGCTCGATGGCCGCGTTCTCCGCGGGGAGCCCGAATGCGTCCCACCCCATCGGGTTGAGAACGTTGTACCCCCGCATCTTGAGGAAGCGGACGATGGCATCGCCGATGATGTAGTTCCGGCCGTGGCCGACGTGGAGGTACCCCGAGGGGTAGGGGAACATGTTCAGGTAGTAGAACTTGTTCCTCGGGCGCGCAGTGTCGACGCGGAAGTACCCCCGCTCCCGCCAGTAGTGGCGCCATCGCTCCTCGATGGCCTTCGGGTCGTAAGGCTCGCCCCTCACAGGAGCCCTCCGCAGGCCAACCGCTCCGCCTCGTCGAGGGTAGCGCGCACGGCGTCCGGCGCGTCCATCTCGCAGTAAAGCCGCAGGATGGGCTCGGTGCCCGAGGCGCGGAACAGGACCCAGCCTCGATCGAGGCGCAGCTTGAGCCCGTCCAAGGTCTCCACCTGCACCACCCGCTGCCCGGCCAACCGCTCCGGGGGCGCTTTCTCCAACCGCGCCATGACCTCGAGGCGGTTGGGAAGAGCGAGGTCGCGCCGCGCGTAGTGATGGGGGCCGACACGGGAGAACAGCTCCGCGACGAGCTCCCCGATCGGCTTCCCCGTCGCCGCCACGAGCTCGAGGAGGTAGAGGTTCGACAGGACCCCGTCCCGCTCCGGGATGTGCCAGCCGTACCCGTAGCCGCCGGACTCCTCGGCCGCGAACGCCGCCTTCCCCATCACGAGGTCCTCCACCGCCCACTTGAACCCGATCCGGATCTCCCGCCACGGAACGCCCGCCAGGTCGGCGAGCTTCCCGATCATGTCCGTGAGCGCGAACGATTTGAGCACCGGCCCGGCCAGGCTCCGGTGCCGCACCAGATGCCATAGGATGAGGGACGCCGTGCGATGGGTATCCAGGAACGCGCCGCTTTCGTCCATCCCCGCCGCCCGATCCCCATCGCCATCGGTGATCAGGCCGACCACGATCCGCCCCCGTGCCCGCCTCCGAAGCGAGCGGATCACCGCCTTCAGGGGGACCGCGTTCTCGGGGAGCGGCTCGGGTTTTCGGCCCCCGAAGAGGGGATCCACGGTCGAGCGCACCTCGAGGTGGGGGATGCGCACCGCCCGCAAGAGCTCCGCCAGGTACCCTTGGGCCGAGCCGTACATCGCGTCGACGACGACGTACAGCGGGGCGCGGACCAGCCCGCGCAAGTCCACCGCCTCCCGCAGCCGGGCGAGGTACTCCTCCTTGATCGCCCGCGTTCCCACGGGAGGATCCCCCACCTCGGGGGCGCGGGGAGGAAGGTGTGACTCGATCAAGGCCGTGATCTCGGGCGTCGCCGACCCCCCGTACTCGGGCTTGAACTTGACCCCGCTCCACCGGGGGGGGTTGTGG
>DSBZ01000164.1 GCA_011057175.1 Candidatus Acetothermia bacterium | reverse complement strand
GGCGAACGTCCCCTACCTTCTCCAGGCCCATCGTCGCCGCGATCAGCTCCTCTCGCTGCCGCTCGGGGAGCGCGCGCCCCACGTTGGCGCGGAACTTGGCGAGGAGCTCGGCGTCGGACAGCGGCCGCTCCGGCTCCCCTTTGGCGAAGTCCTCCACCCGGCGGAAGGTCCGCCCATCGGCGAGGCGGATCGTCACGATCGCCCGCTTCACCTTTGGGAACAGGGCGTCGATCTCGGGGTTCTTCACGACCTTGATCTTCCCGAGGAGCTCCCCCACGAGGGGGTCTCGCAGCGCCTCGGGGGCGAAGTCGCTCGGGAGGACGTTCCCCTTGGCCAGAGCCACGGCGATGCAGTAGGGGAGCGAGTGGTCGGCCGTCTCCTTCGTCGTCGGGCGGTACTTCTCGGGGTCGGAGAGGATGTCCGCGCCGCGGGTCGTCGTCTCCACCAGGACCTCGCGCACTCCCCGCGGGTCGATGCCGTGCTCGGCGCGGAGGGCGAGCACGGCGGTGATCGGCTGGTGGGTGAGGGCCTCGGTGGGGAACGCCTTGTAGGCGCACTCGGTGATGAGGAACCTCTCCCCGAGGCCGGAGAGGAGGGCCGCGGGGTCCCACTTCACGTTGCCGATGACCTGGAACAGGCCCTCCTTCCCCTCGAACACCTCCACCGGCCCGGTGTAACCCTCGCCCGCCAGGAGTGCCGCCCGCACACCGGCCTCCACGGCCATCGGATCGGCGGTGTTCTTCATGTTCGTGAGCTTGCCGGCCACGACCCCCCCGAGGGTGAAGTGGCTGGAACCGGAGATCCCAACCGCGGCCACGAGCTCGTCTAGGGACAGCCCGAGCATCCGCCCCGCCACGAGTGGGCTCGCGAATTGAGTCAAGCTGGCGTGGTGCCACCCCACCTCGCGGATCCCGGGGTGGGCGGCGAGGCACAGCCGCATCTCGAGCTCGTAAGCGATCACGATCCCCACGAGGAGGTCCTTCCCGGAGAGCCCGCGCAGCTCCGCGGGAGCGAGGGCGGCGGGGATGATGTCGGAAGGATGCGACGGGTCTTGCTTCCAGTAGATATCGTTGTAGTCGAGAGCGCGGATGAGGAGGGCGTTCATGAAGGTGGCGAGGGGCAGATTCGTGCGCGTCCCGAACCCAATCACGGTGGCGTGATCCGCCCCCCCGATCTCCTCGACGTAGCGGCGGGCGGCGGCGATGTCGGGGAGGTCGAGCGCGGCAAGCGCGCACCCCAGCGAATCGAGAAGGAACCGCTTCGCCTCCGTGCGCGCCTCGTCGGGGATGTCCTCGTAGCGGAGGCTGTGGGCGAACTCGGCCAGTTGTTTGCTGATCGGTACCATCATTGCCTCCCTAGTGGGCGGCGCGGGCGACCGCCTCGGCCATCTCGTCCGTGGTCGCCGTCCCGCCCATGTCGTAGGTGCGGACCCTCCCCTCGGCGATGACCCGCGCCACGCCGCGCTCGATCCGCGCCGCCCGCTCCCCCTCCCCCAGCCACTCCAGCATCATCTTCGCGGCGAGGATGGACGCGATCGGGTTCACCTTGCGCTGCCCCGCGTACTTGGGAGCGGATCCGTGGGTCGGCTCGAATACCCCGAGCTCGTCCCCGATGTTCCCCGAACAGCCGAACCCGAGCCCACCCACCATCTGGGCGCAGAGGTCGGAGATGATGTCCCCGTAGAGGTTTGGAGCGACGAGGACGTCGTATTGAAGCGGGTTCTTGAGGAGCCACATGCACATGGCGTCGATGTTGGCGTGTTCGAACGCGATCTCCGGGTACTCGGCTGCCACCTCCCGGGCCACCTCCAGGAACAAGCCGTCCGTGGCCCGCACCACATTTGCCTTGTGGACTGCGGTGACCTTCTTTCGCCCGTTCCGGCGGGCGAACTCGAACGCGGCACGCACGATCCGCTCCGACCCCTGGCGGGTGTTGATCTTGCACGAGACCGCATACTGGTCCGGGGCGAGCTCGCGGAAGGGTGCGAATGGCTTCGCCACCTTGCCGAGGAGATCGGAGAGCTCCGGCGGCACGGGGCGGAGCTCGACCCCGGCGTAGAGGTCCTCCGTGTTCTCCCGGAACACGACGAGGTCGATCTCCTCCCGGTAGTTGAGGGGGTTCCCCGGATAGGCCTTGCACGGCCTCAGGCACACGTAGAGGTCGAACAGCTGGCGCATGCGCACGATGGGCGACCGGTAGGCGAGGCCCTTGCCCCGCAGCGCAGGGGCAAGCTCGGCCTCCGCCTCCTTGGCCGGCTTGGACGTGATCGCCCCGAACAGGGCCGCGTCCACCTCGTGGAGGAGGTCGATCGTCCGCTGGGGGAACGGATCCCCCTCCTCGCACCAGAACCTCCACCCGATGTCGCCCGGTACGTACTCGGCGTCGAACCCTACGGAGTCGAGGACGAGGCGCGCGGCGGCGAGCACCTCCGGCCCGATCCCGTCCCCGGGGAGGTAAGCGATCCGGTGGTTGGCCATTCATCCCTCCTTGGCGAGCCTGTCCCGGAGGTAGGGGATGAGCCCACCGGCGGCGAGGATCTCCCGCACCACGTCCGGGAGCGGCGGGAACGGATACCTCCGGCCCTTGTGGGTGAGCGCGCCTCCCGCGACGTCGATCTCAACCCGATCGCCCGACTGGATCGCGTCCACCGCGTCCGGGATCTCCAGGACGAGGAGGCCGGAGTTGATCG
Organism: Candidatus Acetothermia bacterium; assembly: GCA_011057175.1. Classification (GTDB taxonomy): domain Bacteria; phylum Bipolaricaulota; class Bipolaricaulia; order Bipolaricaulales; family Bipolaricaulaceae; genus Bipolaricaulis. The sequence continues at coordinate 10,151 of DSBZ01000164.1, read as the reverse complement.
CGTTGCGGAAGAAGATCCGCGCGAACCCCTTCGCCACCACCGCTCCCACCCCGGCGGCGGCGAGGCACGTCGCCGCCTGCTCCCGGGACGAGCCGCACCCGAAGTTGCGGCCGGCCACGATCACGTCCCCCGGCTTCACCTCGCGCGCGAACGCGGGGTCGAGGTCCTCCAAGGCGTGCTGGGCCATCTCCTTGGGCTCCATCCGTGCGTAGGTGTACCGGCCGGGGAAGATGACGTCCGTGTTCACGTCGTCCCCGTACTTCCAAGCGCGTCCAGCGATCATCTTCCCTCCTCCAGGAGCCGCCGGGGGTCGGTGATCTTCCCCGTCGCCGCGGCCGCTGCGGCCACGGCCGGGGAGCCGAGGTACAGCTCCGCGTCCGGCGACCCCATCCGGCCCTTGAAGTTCCGGTTCGAGGTGGCGAGGCCGACCTCGCCGGGGGCGAGGACGCCCTCGTGGGCTCCGAGGCACGGCCCGCAGCCCGGGTTGAGCACGAGGGCCCCGGCGGCCACGAACTCGGCGAGCAGCCCCTCCTCCGCCGCCTGCAACCACACCTCCTGCGACGCGGGGAGCACGATCATCCGGACCCCCTCCGCCACCGGCCGCCCGGACATCACCTCCGCCGCCAGGCGCAGGTCCTCGATCCGCCCGTTGGTACACGTTCCCAACACGACCTGGTCCACCTTCTTCCCCGCCACATGGGAGATCGGCACCACGTGGTCCACGCCCGGCGGACAGGCCACCTGGGGCTCGAGGTCACCCACGTCGAACCGCACCACCTTCTCGTACACCGCATCGGGGTCGGGGTAGATGGGGGTGAACGCATCCTTAGTCCGGTCGGCGAGGTAGGCGAACGTGGTCTCGTCGGGAGCGATGAACGCGTTCTTGGCCCCCATCTCCGCGGCCATGTTCGCCATCACCATCCGGTCGGCGATGCCCATCCTCTCCACGATCGGACCGGCGAACTCCACCGACCGATACACGGCTCCGTCGGCGCCGAGCTTGCCGATCAAGTACAGGATCACATCCTTGGCCGTCACCAGCTCAGGGAGTTCCCCCTCGAGCTCGATCCGGAAGCTCGTCGGCACCTTGAGCCACAGCTCGCCCGTCGCCCACAGGGCGGCCATCTCGGAGCGCCCGATGCCGGCCGAGAACGCACCCAGTGCCCCATACGTCGGGGTATGGGAGTCCGCCCCGAGGATGAGGTCCCCCGGCCGAGCTAACCCTTCCTCCACCACCACTTGGTGGCAAACGCCGCGGCCGACGTCGTAGAACCGGATTCCCTGTTCGCGCACGAACTCGCGGATGTCCTTGTGGTTCTGGGCGTACTCCACGCTCGCTGCCGGGACCACGTGGTCGAGGATCACCACGAACTTCCCCGGCTCCTGCACCCGTTTGAGGCTGATCCTGTGGAAGAGCTGGACGATAGCCGCGGTGTTGTCGTGGGACATCCCGAGGTCCGGCCGCGCGGTCACGATCTGGCCCGGCTCGACTGCGGCCAGCCCCGCCTTCTGGGCCAGGATCTTCTCGGCAAACGTTTTCCCCACCGTTCCTCCTTATGACGGGATCGTGTCGAACGTGATGAAGTCGGCGTGGTGAACCACCGCCCCCTCTGGGGAGCGGGGGTAGGGGTCCCCTTCCTTGGAGTGCACGGCGATGATGTGCACCACCTCGGGGGGGAGCCCAGCCGCGTAGGCGAGGGCCGCACCGGAGAACGGGTGCCGCAGCGCCTTCCCGGACCGGGACTTCTGGAACTTCCCCCCTGCCTCCGCGATTTCCACGAGCTTACCCACGTCGTGGAGGAGGGCCCCGGCGAGGAGGACATCCCGGTTCAGGGGCACCCCGTCGCCAAACACCTCCTGAAACGTGTCGTACGCGGCACGGGCGATCTTGGTCACCGCCCGCACGTGCTCGAGGTAGTTGATGCTCGAGGTCTTGAGCAGGGTGAACGGCATCCGCGCCATGTCCGCTGGCTTCCAGCCGCCCTCGGCCAGGGCCCGGGCGTACGTGTCCAACACCGCGTCCTGGAGCGTCCGGTCCTCGATCCAATCCACCTCTGGCAGTAGCTTCTTGATCTCCTCGTTCATGCCCAACCCTCCACCTTCCGCACCACGTCAATCACCGTCCCATCGCGCCACTGGATCACGCCCACGATCTCGTCGCCCCAGATCGGGCTCTTCCCTTTCCCCACCAGCCGCTCCGCCGCCGCCTTCATCTCCTCAAGGGTTCGCACCGGGAGCCCCGCCCGCCTGAGGTCCTCGGCGAGGTCCGGACGACGTGGGTTCACGGCGATCCCCCGCTCGGTGACCACGAGGTCGATCACCTCGCCGGGGGTGGTGACGGTGGTAACCTGGTCCCGGATCACGGGCACCCGGCCGCGCAGGGTGGGCATGGTGATCACCGTCACGCGGGCCCCGGCGGCCACGTCCTGGTGCCCGCCGATCCCATGGAGGAGTTGGCCGTCGGAGTGGGTGTTCACGTTCACGTTGAAGTCGAGGTCGACCTCGGTCCCCCCCAGGAACGCGAAGTCCAGCATGTACGTGGCGCACCCGAGGGAGTTGTAGTCGGCGTAGAACCCAGGGGTGATCCGCTGGTGGCGCGGATTTGTGCGCAGGGACTGCACGGCCTCGCCATCGAACGCCTGGCCGTCGAGGATCGTCCTCACCAGGCCCTCCTTGAGCATCGCCACCAGGTACTTCGTCGTCCCCCCGATCGCGAACGCCGCGTGCACCCCCGCTCTCGCCATCTTGCGGGCGAGGATCTCCTGGGCAGCGAGCGAAGTCCCCCCGGCGCCGGCCTGAAAGCTCATCCCCTCCCGGATCAGGCCGGCCGCGGCGACCGCGTCTACGGCGAGCTTGGCGATCCTGAGCGCGGTGGGGGAACGGGTGACGCGCAGGGTGCCGGTGACGATCCCGGCCGGGTCGCCGACCTGGTCCACCACCGCCACCTGGTCCACGTACCCCTGCTCGATCGTGGGGGGCACGGCCGGGTACGGTGCGAGGTTATCGGTGACCACCACCACGTGGTCGGCACACCAGGAATCCACCACCGAGAACGAGATCGGGCCACAGGCATGGGGGCCGTGGATCCCGTTGGCGTTGCCGTAGGGGTCCGCTTCCGAGGCGGCGATGAACGCGACGTCGATCTCGACCTCGCCGCACGCCACGGCCCGCCACCGGCCGCCGTGGGAGCGGAGGATTGGGGGCTCGCGGAGCTTCCCGCCCCGGGAGATGAATGCCCCGATTGGACCGTTCAGCGACCCCTCGATCCGGGTGACGACCCCGTCCCCGATGTGGCGGACGAGGGGCTCGTGGCAGGGGAAGAGGGCGGTGGGGAACAGCCTCAAGTCGCCGATCCCCAGCCGAGCACAGGCCTCGACGACCTGGAGGACGAGCCTGTCCCCGTCGCGGAAGCAGTGGTGGAAAGAGATCGTCATCCCGTCGCGGAGGCCGGAGCGACGGATCGCCTCGTCGAGCGACGGGGCGACCTTGTTCGCCCCGGGGCGGATCGTCTTCAGGGGACCCCCCGCCCGACGTCCGGTGGGGACGGTCGCGAACGCCCCTGGGTAGGGCCGCAGCGGCCTCCCGGCCACCGCGTCCGGGATCTCTCGTCCCAACGCGTTAGTCGGCATCGCTCCCCTCCCCTGCTTGGGCGAGGATCCTCTTCGCCCGTTCGAGCACCGGGCGGTCGACCATCCGGCCCTCGTGGGCGACCGCCCCGCGCCCCTCCTTCGCGGCCGCAGCGGCCGCCTCCAGTACCCCGCGCGCCCAGGCTACTTCGTCGGCGCGCGGGGCGAACGTGTCGTGGATGACCGCGATCTGGAGAGGGTGGATGGCCCCCTTGCCGTCGAACCCGAGGTCCCGCGCCTGCCGCGCCTCCTCGCGCAGCCCTTCTTCATCCTCCACGTTTGGAAACACGGTGTCCGATGCCTGGACCCCGGATGCCTTGGCGGAAGCGACGAGCTGGGAGCGGGCCCAGAGGAGGGCCTCCCTCGACCGCTCCGCCCCCACCTCGCGCGTGTAGTCCTCGGCCCCGAACGCGAGGCACGCCACCCGCTCCGAGGCCCGGGCGATCGCCGCGGCGGCGAGGACCCCCTGCGGGGACTCGATGATGGGCATGATCCACAGCGGCCAGGCAACGGAGTACGCCTCCTCGAACGAGGAGAGGAGATCGGCGAGCGCCAGCACCTGAGAGGGGTCCTCGACCTTGGGGAGACAGATCCCATGGGGATGGCCTGCCACGACGAGCGCGAGGTCGTCGGCCCCTCCCGCATCGAGGGGGTTGATGCGCACCCACAGCTCGGTCGCTCCGAAGTCCATCGCCGCCAAGGCCCGCCGTACGAAGAACCGGGCACTGTCCTTCTCGGGAAGGGCGATCGCGTCCTCGAGGTCGAGGAGGAGGCAGTCCGGCCCGAACGAGTCCGCGAACGCGAGCATCCGCGCGTTCCCCCCCGGGACGTAGAGGCGGCTCCGCCGCGGCCGGTCGCGGGATGTCGGTTCCCGGCTCGGAGGAGGAAGGGGGGATCGGAACGGCTCCTCGCTCCCCACGGACCGGGACAGTGCCGCCTCCAGTCGGGCCGAGATGACGTGGTCGTACGCCCCGGCCTCCCTGACCTCGACGTGGGCTCCCACCACCCCGTATCCGTCCAGGAGCGTTCGGACCAGAGCGGCGATGTGGTCCTCGTACATGGGGCCGGTCTTCGAGTGCACGGAAACGGTGCGCCCCTCTCCCGGCCGCACCCGGACGAGGGCATCGGACCGCTCCTCCGTTCCCGCGAGCGCTTCTCGGCTTGGACGCATCTCACCTTCCTCCCATCGTGTGCCCGACCCCGGTCAGGCCGCCGGGCGGTCGGCGGTCCGTTGGGCACGGCGTTCATCCCCTTTCCCCAACGCCCGCCCTGCGCTCTGCTCCTGCACCGGCGGGATTGTACCGCCCCTTCGGGCGGAGGCACGCCCTGTGCAGGGCTCGCTCGGGGGAGGACGCACGGGCGGGAGGAACGTGCTAGGATTCCCTCGCGGGGACGGCAGCCGCCCTCGCTGCCGAGATCCTCTCCTATCCCGCAGCGTTCCTCGCTGTTCTGGGCGCGGTGGGCGCCCTCATCGTCGTCGGTCACGGGGTCAGTGCCTGGCGGGGGGCGATCGGCCTCACCACGGAGATGGCCGCCGTCGTCGTCTTTCTCATCGGTGCGCTCTGCTAGTGGGGGCAGTACGAGCTCGCCGCGGCGTTGGGGGTGACGGTGACAGTCCTCCTCTTGCTGAAGCTCGAGCTGCGTCGGTTCGCCCAGCGCCTGACCCGGGAGGACGTCCTCGCTGCCCTCAAGCTCGCCGTGATCACGGCCGTCGTGCTCCCCCTCCTCCCCAACCGCACGTTCGGTTCGCCGCCCTGGGACGCGTTCAACCCGTAGCGGGTGTGGCTGATGGTGGTCCTCGTGGCGGGGGTGGGGTTCGCGGGGTACGTGCTCATGAAGCTGCTGGGGCCCGGGAAGGGGATCGGTGTCACAGGGCTTCTCGGCGGGCTCCTGTCGAGCACGGCGGTCACGCTCTCCTTCGCCCACCGCGGGCGGGGAGGGGTGGAGCCGGTCACGGCGGCACGGGCGATCGTGGCAGCAGGGATGGCCAATGCCGCGGTCAAGGGAGCGATGGTCCTCGTCCTCGGCGGAGGATCCCTGCGGCGGGCGATCGCCCCCGCCCTGGGGGGAATGCTCGTCGCTGGGATCGGTCTCGCGTTTGTTCGCTGACGCTTCCTGGGATGGGGATCGCTATAATGGCCCAACCCTGAAGAAGAGGGAGGTGTGCAATGGAGAAATGGGAATGCACGGTGTGTGGATGGATCTACGATCCGGCGAAGGGCGATCCCAGCCAGGGCATCTCCCCCCGGACGCCGTTTGAGGATCTCCCCGAGGATTGGCTCTGCCCGGAGTGTGGTGCGCCGAAAGATATGTTCGAGCTCGTGGGCTGATGAGATTCGTCATCGTGGGAGGGGGGCTCGCCGGGTTCACCGCGGCTCGGACCCTGCGTACGTCCGACGTGGGGGCGGAGATCACGGTCGTCGAAGCGGAGCCCGTCGCCTACTATCTGCGCCCGGGGTTGATCGAGGTCCTCGCGGGCCGGAAGACCCTCGCTGAGATCACCCCCTTCCCTCGGGCGTGGTTCGAACACAGGAGGATCCGCTACAGGTCAGGCTCGGCCGTCGTGGAGCTCGATGTCGAGGGACATCGCGTGACCCTCGCCTCGGGGGAGAGGTTGGGGTATGACCGGCTTCTCCTCGCCTGCGGTGCAGCCGGTGCTCAACCAGAGTTGCCCGGGGTGGCAGGGGAGGGCGTGTTCGCCCTCCGCCAGGCAGCGGATGTGGAACGCATTCGGACGAGGGCGCAGAGGGCGAGGGCGGCGGCGGTGATCGGCGGAGGGTGGCTCGGGATCGAGGTCGCCCGCGCCCTCCACGACCTCGGCCTCGCGGTGACCGTGCTCGAACGGGGCCGCTGGCTCCTCCACCGCCAGCTCGATCGGGAGGGAGCGGAGGTCCTCACCGCGCTCCTCGCGCGCCAGGGCGTCCAGGTTCGGGTGGGGGTGGAGTGTGCGGCGATCCGGGGACAGGAGGAGGTGGCCGCGGTCCGCCTCACCACCGGGGAGGAGATGGCAGTGGGGCTCGTCGTGATCTCGGCTGGGATCCAGCCGCGCATCGCGCTGGCCGCCGCGGCGGGGCTGGCCACGAATCGGGGGGTGATCGTGGATGACCACCTCGCGACGTCGGCCTCCGACGTCTACGCCGCAGGCGACGTCGCCGAGTGGCGAGGCCAGATCTACGGGATCATCCCCGCGGCGCGGGAGCAGGGCGAGATCGCAGCGCGGAACATGATCGGGCCGGAGAGCGTCCGGTATGCGGGTACCACCCGTTCGAACACGCTCAGGGTCGCAGGGGTGGACCTCGTGTGCCTGGGGGAAACCCAGCCCCAAGGCGGGCCACGTCAGGAGCTGCGGGCCGTGGACCGCGACGCGGGACGGTACGTGAAGCTCGTGCTCGGCGCGGACGGAGAGCTTGCAGGAGCGATCCTCCTCGGGGCGGCGGACATCGCCCCCCGCGTGGAGGAGCTCGCCCAGGCCGGCGTCCCGGTCGACGATGACCTGAAGCAACTGCTGGGGCCTCAGGGATGACCTGAAGCCCGACCACGGCCATGCGCGCGTTCTTCGGGACGAACCCCACCCAAGGATCAGAGGTCGGGGCCCGGTTCCCGCGCGGTTCGGGCTTGTTCGCTCTACCTCTGCGGTGAGCACCGGCAGTTCTCGCCTCGGGGGTCTCCACAGGCCTGCCACAACGGAGACCCAACCGCTCCACAACGGGGGGTACCATGTCCCGTACCTTAGCGTTCTCGACAAAGGAGGGAGGACCATGATCAACCGATCCAGAGCCGTGGTGAAGGGATTGGCAGTCGCCGTGGCGGCGACGAGCGTGGCGTTCGTGGTGCTCGGCCAGGCCGAGACTGAGACGGCGATCGCACCGCGGGAGGGCCTGTGGGCGAAGGTCGCGGCGAACCTCGGGGTGAGCGTGGACGACCTCGTGGCCGCGTTCACCAAGGCACGGGTAGAACTGGTCGATGAGGCCGTGGTGGCGGGGAGGATCACCGCCGAGCAGGCCCAGGCGATGAAGGACCGGATCGAGGCCCGGCAGGCGCTGCGTGATGCCCTGGACCAGGCCATCGCTGCGGGGAGGATCACCCGCGATCAGCTCGCGCTCGTTCGCGGGCCGGGCCGCGGGATGCTCGGTCGAGAGAGGGTTGTGCTCCGCGGGTTCAGCGGGTGGATGCCGCTGGCTCGGAGATGCCGGTAGCCGAAACCTTCTCGGTGTGCGCCCACGCGGTGAGGGGATCCCCCCTCACCGCGTCTCCACGTGCTGGCGGCGCCCGCTGGGCGACCGGGATCGTCGGGGGTCCGGACGGACGTTCGCGGGCCCCGGACTACGGTTCCTCCCGTGGGGATCCGGTTCTCGGCTGTTCGTTGGCGGCAGCGGGGCCGAGCGCGGCGGAGTAGAGTTCCACGTACTCCCGCATCATCCGCCGCGCTGAGAAGCGGGGAGCGACGGTCTTGATCGCTTCCTTCATCACCCGCACGAACCGGTGGGGGATCCCGTCCGGTCCGCGATCGTAGTAGAGGGGGACCACCCCCTCTTCCAGGAGGCGGTACAGGGCATCGGCGTCGGCCGCGGTGCGGTCGCCTTCGATCTCCTCTCCCCCGAACGCCCACCCGTTCGTCCCCGTGTACCCCTCCGGCCACCACCCGTCGAGGACGGACAGGACAGGCACCCCGTTCACGGCCGCCTTCATCCCGCTCGTCCCGCTCGCCTCGAGGGGCGGCAGAGGCGTGTTGAGCCACACGTCCACCCCGGCCACGAGGTACTTGGCGAGGTGCTGGTCGTATTCCTCCACAAACGCGATCCGCCCCGCGAGCCGCGGGTCGAGGGCCAGGCGGTACACCTGCTGGATGAGGCGCTTCCCGTCGAGGTCAGCAGGATGGGCCTTGCCCGCGAACACGACCTGCACCGGTCGCAGCGGATCGGTGAGCAGCCGCCGCAGGCGGTCGAGGTCGTGGAGGAGGAGGGTCGGCCGCTTGTAGGCCGTGAACCGGCGGGCGAACCCCACGGTGAGGATCCGCGGGTCGAGGAACGTCCCCGCGGCGACGATGCCGGCCGCAGACGTGGTTCCGCTCTGCCACCGCCGCCGGGCGCGACCGTCGATCTCCGCGACGAGCGCCCCCTTCCGCTCCTCGTGGACGCGCCACAGTTCATCGTCCGGGATCCGCTCCACCCCTTCCCAGACCGCCGGATCGTCGGGGCGCTCCCGCCAGTCCGGGCCCAGGTACCGGTCGAACAACGCCTGGACACGGAGGGGCTCGATCCAGGTCGGGAGGTGAACCCCATTCGTGATCGCTCGGATCGCGACGGGCGTTTCATCCCATCGGACTCCGGACCAGATCTTGGTTGCCACCTCGGCATGGCGAACGCTGACCCCGTTCGTGGCCCGGCTTGTGCGCATCGCAAACGCGGTCATGTTGAACCCCGCCCCGGGGTCCGACGGGTCGAGCCCGAGGGCGAGGAAGGCGTCGCGGGGGATCCCGAACCGCTCGCAGTACGGCAAGAGGTGCCGCTCGATCAGCGGGAACGGGAAGAGGTCGGTCCCCGCACGGAGGGGGGTGTGGGTGGTGAAGATCGTCGTCTCTCGCACCGCGGTGAGGGCCTCCGGCCAGCTCATCCCTTCCGCGACGCGCGTCGCGAGCCGCTCCAGAGAGGCGAACGCGGGATGGCCCTCGTTCAGATGCACCGCGGCTGGGGTGATCCCCAGCGCGCGCAGAGCCTGCATCCCTCCGATCCCGAGCACGATCTCCTGGCGGAGGCGCCGCTCGAGGTCACTGGTGTAGAGGTCCTGGGAGATCGCCCGATCCCACGGTTGGTTCTGGTCGAGGTCGGTGGTGAGGAGGTAGAGGGGGATGCGTCCCACCATCGCTTGCCGTACCCCGACGTAGACCGGCGGATCGAACGGGGGCACAGGAATGACGAGGGGATTTCCCGCACCGTCGAGGGCAGGGCGGAGCGGGTGGCAGGAGCCATCGAGGGGCTCATGGGCCTCCTCCTGCCACCCGTCATCGCGGATTCGCTGCCGTACGTAGCCGTGAGAGTAGATGAGGCCGACCCCGACGAGGGGGAGCGCGAGATCGCTCGCCTCCTTGAGGGTATCCCCGGCGAGGATCCCCAAACCTCCCGCATAGACGGGGAGCGAGACGTGGACCCCGAACTCCGCCGAGAAGTAGGCGACAGGGCGAGGGGGGAACTCGCCCGCGGGAGCCTGGGTCTCCGCCCGGAACCGCTCCATCACCCGGTCGTAGAGGGAGAGGAACTCCTCGTGCTGGGCCGCCCGCGACAGCGCTTCCGGCGCGATCATGTGCAGCATCCGCACCGGGTTGTGCACGCTCTCGCGGTACGCTTGGAGATCGAGGGCCCGCAGGAGCCTCCTCGCATCCGGGTTCCAGCTCCACCACAGGTTGTAGGCGAGGTCCGCCAAGCCCTGGATCCGCTCCGGCAACTTGGGATCGCACGTGTTCTCCATCATCGCGCGGATTGTAGCTCCCACCCCGTTCTGCCCCCAGGCCTCAGGTTGTGGGGACGG
>DSBZ01000268.1 GCA_011057175.1 Candidatus Acetothermia bacterium | reverse complement strand
GTGGTCGCTTTCCCAGTTGGCGGCCGATCTCCAGGTCGAGGGGGCGGAGCATGTTCCGTCCGCAGGTCCCGTGGTGATCGCGTCCAACCACCCTGGGGCGGTGGACGCCCTCGCCTTCGTGGCTAGCTCGGGCCGCGACGACCTGAAAATTGTGGCGTGGCCGATGCCGTTCCTGGAGTACCTCCCCCACGTCAGTTCTCGTCTCATCCCCACCGCGGACGACCAGCGGCGCCGGGCAGGCGCTGCCCGGGAAGGGATCCGCCACCTTGCGCCCGGAGGGGCGCTCCCCCTCTTCCCGCGAGGCCAACTGGAGCCGGATCCGGCGACGATGTCCGGGGCGGGGGCGAGCTTCCCCGTCGGTCGCGGAGCAGCGAGCTCTTCCTCCGCGCTGGCCGCTACGGTGAGGGAAGATCGCTCACATCCCACAGCTTGACCTTGTTGTCGGCCGATCCGGAGATGAGGGCCTTCCCGTCCGGGCTCCACGCCAGGCCGAGGACGCCCCCGCTGTGGCCGGTCAGGACCCGTGCCTCGGCACCAGTGGCGATGTCCCACACGCGGATCGTTGCGTCCTGGCGGCCGACGGCGAAGTACCTTCCATCCGGGCTGAACGCTGCGGAGTAGGAGCGCAGCCCACCATTGGAGAACTCGCGCACGGTACGGTGCGTCGTGAGGTCCCACAGGCGGGCGGTCCAGAGGACGGATACGCCGCCGAGGTACCTCCCGTCGGGACTGAACGCGAGCGCCCGCAACGCGGCCTGGTGGCCCCATAGGGTCCGGAGGAGCTGCCCCGACGCCACGTCCCACAGCCGGATCGTGGCGTCCTCCCCTCCGGTGGCTACCGTTGCCCCGTCGGGGCTGAACGCGACGCACAGCACCTCGCCCTCGTGTCCGCTCAGGGTCCGGGTCGTGATCCACGTCTCCGTGTCCCAGAGGCGGACCGTCCCGTCACCGGAGGCCGAGGCGAGGAGCGAGCCATCGGGGCTGAACGCGAGCCCGTTCACCCTTCCTCCGTGGCCGTGGATCCGGCGGATCTCCCTCCCCGTGCGCATGTCCCACAGGAAGATCGCCTTGTCCCGCGCCCCGGAGGCAAGGATGTCGCCGTCTGGGTGGAACGCGACCGTGTGCACCCAGCTCAGGTGGCCGCGCAGGGTGAAGACGAGCTCTCGGGTCCCGGGGTTCCACACGTAGACCGTGCTGTCCCACGCAGCGGCGGCGACGAGGTCGCCCCGTGGGCTCCAGGCGACCCCGTAGAACCAGGCGCTCCCGGGGAACGTGGCCAGGGCGATGTCGGGCCGGTTGCAGCACCCTTGGCTGGCCCCAGGGAGGGCGGCCAAGGCGGCGAGCGTGACTACAGCAAGGGTCCTCATGTTAGCCTCCTTTGCCCCGCGCCCGCTGGCCTGGACAAACCCGTGGTGGACGCTGGGGCGATCCTCAATCGTACCCGCTGGCGCCTCTACTTGAGCGCCTCGTGGGCGACGAACGACCGGTGGGGGGACAGGACCTCCAGGACCTCGTGGTCGTCGGAGGTGAGCGTGCCCGTGATCATCCGCGCCAGGAGCTCCCCGAGCCCGGGCCCGAGCATCACGCCCTGCCCGCACATCCCGATCGCCATCGCGTACCCCTCGATCTCCTGCGCCCAGCCGACGAGGGGGGAACCGTCGGGGGTCATCGGGTAGAGGCCCCGCCACGTCCGCCGGACGCGGAGGCTGGCGAGCCGGGGCATGAGGTCCACCATCCGCCGGGCGACCATGGGGAGGAACGCGCTCGTCTCCCGGCAGTCCTCCCCCACGATCGGGGGGTCGGGGGTGATGCAGAACGTGATCTGCCCCGAGGCGAGCTGGTGGAAGTAGCAGTTGGACGATCCGGGGGCGGGCCGGATGTCCACGACCATCGGGTCAAGGAAGTGGGCCACCGGTTCCGTGACCCCGGCTTCGTGGGAGTCGGGCACGATGGGGTGGTCGAGGCCGACGAGCTTCCCCACCGCGCGGGCCCATGGTCCGGCGGCGTTGATCACGACCTGTGTTTCGTAGTAGCCCTTGTTGGAGCGCACCGCCCGCACCCGCCCCTCCCGAACCTCGATCCCCGTCACCTGTTCCCCGAACCGGAACGAGGCCCCTCTCCGCCTCGCCTCGTCGTAGAACGCATGGCAGGCGAGCAAGGGCGAGCAGTGGCCGTCGCCGGGGGAGTGGGTTCCGCCGATGAGGCCGCGGGGGTTGAGGTCGGGGACGATCTCGAGGAGGGCCTTCGCGTCCAGCCACTCGATCCCCAGGCCGTAGGCATGTTGGACCACGAGGAGGTCCTTGAGGATCCGTTCTTCACGGGGCGTGTAGGCCACGAACACGTAGCCGCCGCTGCGCCACTCAATGTCCTGGCCATGGGCCGCCTCCCAAGCGGCGAGGATCTCGATCGTGCGCTTGGCGAGGCTGATCTTGGCCGGGTCGGAGTGGGTAGCGCGGATCCCGCCGATCGCGGCCTTGTTCGACCCCTGGCCCACGCTTGGGAATCGATCGAGGACGAGGACGTCGAGGCCCGCCTCGGCGAGGGCGAGGGCCGCCGGGGTCCCCACGCTCCCCGCCCCAACGACCACGACGTCGAACGCTCCTTTACCCATCACGCATCACCTGTCACGCGTCACGGGTTTCCTCCGCCCCGGCGAACAGGGCGAGTGGGACCTCCATGAACAGGGGCCGGGGGACGTAGGACGTGACCTCGTCGAGAGGCACCCCCTCCTCTCGGAACAGGTGCCACAGGAGCGGCCCGCACGTCTTGCCCCCGCACGCGCCCATCCCGGCGCGGGTGATGGCCTTGATCTCGTTCATATCCCTAACCCCACGGCGGATGAGGGCCCGCACCACGCCCACCGTCACCCGCTCGCAGCGGCAAAGGATCTCGTCGTCCGCGAGCCGCTCCACCGGCTGGGGAAGGGCCTTTGCATCGGGTCGGGCACGGAGCCGGATCCCCGCGACGCGGGTTGCGATCCGGCGGGGCACGCTGAGCTTCACGAGCACGGTGCGGTCGTTCTTCCCGATCACCCGCACTCCCGCCACCGTGACCTCGGCCAAGCGCTCCCCGGAGGCATCCACGGCGGTCACCCGATCCCCCTCGCGCACCGCCGCGACACCGAGCTCGAACGGGACCGTGACCGTGGGGTTGTCCTGATCACGGCGGAAGTCGACGAGGGTGATCGCCAAACCTGGACAGACAACGACACACCGCTCACACCCCAAGCACGCCTTCCCGCCCGTCGGTACGTACTGGGGCCGCCTTCGGATGTCGTCGGGGTCGATCCGGATCAGCCTCTGAGGGCAGACCGACGCGCAGGGGTTGCACGGGATCTCCTCGTGGCAGTGCAATACAGGGAAGACGTCCCCCCCGGGCGGGGGCGGAGGGGCGCCCCGCTGGCCCGGCTTGGACTTGAGGATCTTTGCCATCCGTTCCCACTCAGGCGGGATCTCCACGTCGGGCTGTCCCAAGGCCTGCGCGATCCGGCGGCCCGCGATCTTCCCGGAGAAGATGGCGGCCGAGGCCTCGGCGATCTCCGCCGCGTCCCCCGCCGCGAACGCCTGCATCCCGAACTCCTGGGCCTTCCGGTAGAACTCGTCCACCGGGTCGAGGCCGACCGCTACGAGCACCGTGTCGCAGGGAAACGTCTTCTCCGTCCCCGGAATGGGCCGGAAACGCTCGTCCACCTGGGCGATCGTCACCGACTCCACCCCTTCCTTGCCGTTCGCGGAGAGGATCGTGTGCGAGGTCCAGATCGGGACCCCAAGGCGGGCGAGCTTGTCCCGATGGACCTTGTATCCTCCGCACTCCGGGAGGGCCTCGACGAGGCCCACGACCTCGATCTCGGCTTGGATTGCGTGGTAGCCGGCGATGAGGCCGACGTTCCCGCCCCCGACGATGAAGAGCTTCTCCGCGGCCCGCACGAGGTCGCGGTTGACGAGGGTCTGGAACGCCCCCGCCCCGTACACGCCGGGGAGGGTATTTCCTTTGAACAAAAGCGATTTCTCCCGTGCCCCGCATGCCACAAGGAGGACCTCCGGGGCGACGAGCACGTATTCCCTTCCTGTGCGCAAGATCCCCACCGCGTGATCGCTGTACACGGCGAGGGCCGTGGAGCTAAGCCATACCTCAACCGAGGACTGGGCCCGTACTTCCCGGTCGAGGCGGGTCGCGATGTCGATTCCCCGCGTTCCTGCGTACACAGCGTCCTGCGCGCCGAAGAAACGGTGGGTTTGGAGGACGAGCTTCCCTCCCAGGCGGTGCTTGTCATCGATGAGGAGGGTACGGATCCCGCGGGCCCCGAGCTCGATCGCGGCAGACATCCCGGCGGGCCCTCCCCCGATCACGAGGACCGGGACGCGGATGCGCTCGACCTCCTTCATCCGAGGCGGGGCCGCTACCCGCGGGAGCTCAGGCAACCCAGCGGCAGCTTCGACCCTCATCCCCGGCTGGACGAGGGTCATGCACGCCTTCACTGGCTTGCCATCCGCGATCACGAGGCACTGAGCGCATTGGCCGTTGGCGCAGTAGATCCCTTGGGGAGATCCGTCCTTGGGGTGATATCCGAACGTCCGGATCCCATAGGCAACCAGGGCTGCAGCGATCGTCTCTCCCGGGTAGGCGTCCAGTTCCTGGCCCTCAAACGTGAAGCGGAAGGGCTCCTCCCGCTCGATGGGGAGGATCGGGTGGCGATCAAGCCTCATCGGGACCGCCCTCGGATGTGAGAGGGAACGCCTTCGGCGCACGCCGCCAGAGACGGGGCACAGGACACAGGCGACATCGAATGGATTCTACCGAGCCTGACGCGGTGCGTCACGCCCGGGCCGCGGCTGCCGATTCCACGGTCAGGGCGAGCCACAGATGACGGAGTCTCGTCCCGGCGTGGACGGTGAGCTCCACCGCCCCGGTGCCACCACGGAGGACGAGCTGGATCAGGGCAACGGCCCCGAGGTCGAGGGATGCTCCCCCCCCGGAGGGACACCCTAGACGGACCACCCGAGCAGGATGTCGAGCGCCTCCCCCACCGACCACGGAAGGCACCGAGGGTGTGGAGGAGGATCACCCCGGCAGCGACGGGGAGAAGCGGCAGCACGATTGTTCCTTGCCTCATCCTCGCCCCTCCGGGTCAGTCGCCAGAGGAGGGCGAGCCCAACCGCGATGAGGGCGATCGGCCCGAGGACCTCGAACCGGAGCCACCGCGCCCACCACAGCCCGAGATTGCGGAGGAGGAGCGAGACCCCGACGAGGATCGCTGTCACCGCGATCGCGAGCCCCGCATCGCGCCGGCCGGCGATGGTCCGCATTTCCTCCCCGAACTGCTTCGCCCGGTCCGCGATCTCCTCCGCTCTCGACCGCACTGCTTCCCGCAAAACAGGGGCGGAGTCCCCTTCCTGGGGGATGATCAGCCAGAGGAGGAAGTAGATCGGGATCCCGATGCCGCTAGCCACGGCGAGGAGGGTGAACATCACCCGGACCAGGGTCGGGTCCACTCCAAAGTACCCCCCAATCCCGCTGCACACCCCGCCAAGAGGGCATCCCACTTGCTGCGGAGAGTCTCTTCATCGCCCCTCCTTGAGAAAGAGTGTAGCCCCGGGAGAGGAGGAAGCTCCGTTGTGGTGCCCGATCAAGGTGGCTAGAATGGATTTCGATCACAGATGTGCCTCGCCGTTCCGACGAAGGTGGTGACTGTCGAGGGGAACGTGGCCACGGTGGACGTCCAGGGCGTTCAGGCTCAGGTCCGGCTCGACGCCCTCGGGGAGGAGGTCCGGATCGGGGACTACCTCCTCGTCCACGCGGGGTTTGCCATCCGCCGCCTGGACCCCGAGGACGCCCAGGAGACGCTGGCCCTGCTGGACGAGCTGCTGGCGGGTGAGCCCCCCGCGTCCGAAGCGGGCCCGCCCCCGGCGTGACCGACCTCCTGTTGGGGCCGTTCTCCCTGCGCGACCCGGCCCGGGCCCGGGGGCTGGCGTCCCTTCTCCAGCGGTACGCGCCGAAGGACCCCGTCCGGATCGTGCACGTCTGTGGGACCCACGAGATGGCGATTGCCCAGCATGGGCTGCGGTCCCTCCTCCCGCGGGGGGTGGAGGTCCTCGAGGGGCCGGGGTGCCCGGTGTGCGTGACCCCGACCGGGGACCTCGATCGGGCAGTCAAGCTCGCCGAACGTGGAGCCATCGTATGCACGTTTGGGGATATGACGCGGGTGCCTGGAACCCGCGTCACTCTCGCCGAGGCGCGGGCCCACGGGGCGGACGTGCGTGTCGTTCTTTCCCCCGCCGAAGCGGTGGAGGTAGCGCGGGCGAACCCCGAGCGGGACGTGGTGTTCTTCGCGGTGGGGTTCGAGACGACTGCCCCCGGCACCGCAGCCGTCCTCCTCGACTCCCCTCCCGCCAACTTCTACGTCCTTTCGTCTCACCGGCTCATCCCCCCCGCGCTGGTGGCGCTCCTGGCCGGTCCCCCGGTGCCGATCGCGGGGTTCCTCGCCCCGGGGCACGTCTCCACGGTCATCGGGGCGCGGGCGTACCGCGTCATCGCGGAGCGGTACCACGTCCCGGTCGTGGTGGCGGGGTTTGAGCCTCTGGACATCCTGTACGCGATCGCCCTCCTCCTGCGCCAGGTTCGCGAGGAGCGGGCGGAAGTGGAGAATGCTTACCCCCGCGCGGTGAGCGAGGAGGGGAACCTCCGCGCTCAAGAGCTCCTCGCGACAGCGTTCGCGCCCTCCGATGCCGTGTGGAGGGGGATCGGGCGACTCCCGGGCGCAGGCCTGAGCATTCGGGATGAGCTTGCCCGCCACGATGCGCGGCGTGCGTTCTCGGTTCGGGTTGAGGAAGGAGAGGAGAAGGCGCCTGGCTGCCTGTGTTCCGAGGTCCTCCTTGCGCGGGCCGTGCCCACGGACTGCCCCCTGTTCGGCGATCCCTGCACCCCGCTCTCCCCGGTGGGCCCCTGCATGGTGGGGGTGGAGGGGGCATGCAACGTGTGGTACCGGTACGGCGAGAGGCCCGAGCTGTGAGCGGCCGCCTACGCGAGGAACGGGTGACCTCGCTTCACGGGGCGGGGGGAGAACTCATGGGGCGGTTCCTCGCCGAGCGGATCCTCCCCAAGTTCCGGCTTCGGTCAGCCGGCCCGATCGGCCTGGACAAGCTCGACGATGGGGCGGTGGTGGGCCTCCCCCCCGGCCGCCTCGTCGTCACCACGGATAACCACGCCGTGAAGCCGTTCCGCTTCCCGGGCGGGGACATCGGGAAGCTCGCCGTGTGCGGGACGGTGAACGACCTCGCCGTGATGGGGGCCCAGCCGGTGGCGATCACGATGGCCCTCCTCCTCGAGGAAGGGTTTCCGCTTGCAGATCTGGAAACGATCCTCACCTCGGCGGCCCGAGAGCTGGTGGACCTCGGCCTGCCCCTTGTCGCCGGCGACACGAAGGTCATGGGGCGGGGGGAGCTCGATGGGATCATGATCAACACCACCGGGATCGGCGTCGCCGAGCCGGCGATCTCCGACGCTGGACTGCGCATCGGCGACGTGATCCTCGTCACGGGCACGGTGGGGGACCACGGGATGGCCCTCCTCGCTGCCCGCGAGGGGTTCCATCTCCAGACCGAGCTCCAGAGCGACGTCGCTGCCCTGTGGCCGCTCCTTGCCCCAGTTCTTGCCGAGGGTGGGGTCACGGCGATGAAGGATCCCACCCGGGGCGGCCTCGCCGCCGCCCTTAACGAGATGGCACGCAAGGCGGGGGTGGGGATCGAGATCGACGAGGAGGAGATCCCCATCCGGCCCGAGGCCCGGGCGCTGTCGGACCTCCTTGGGATCAGCCCCCTTGAGGTCGCGTGCGAGGGCCGGGCCGTGATGGGCGTCGCTCCAGACCGAGCCGACGCAGTCCTTGCCAGCCTCCGCCACCACCCACGGGGGAGGGAGGCGCGGGTGATCGGGAGGGTCACCGGCGACTACCCCGGTCGGGTCATCTTGCGCACAGGGGTGGGGGGGCGGCGTTTCCTGGAGATGCCCCTTGGCGATCCTGTCCCCCGGATCTGCTAATGGGGACGACCGATCTGCGACCTCGGCGGGCCCATCGTCTTTGCCGCGACCGGTGGAAACACGGATAATGTAAAATTGAGGGGCGGGCCTCAGTTGCGGATGCCCTGCCTTTGACATGACGGACCAATGTCATGGAGCCGATCTCGTGGAGTTCCTGCGGGCGTTGAACCGTGACCCCGTTCTGCCGGCTGTGGCCCACACGGTCCTCGAGCATGCACTGGCGATCCTCCCCCAAGCCCAGTCGGCGACCTTCCTCGCGTTGAACGACGAGGAGGAGGTGTTCGAGTACCAGGCCGCGGTGGGCTACGACCTGGATCGACTGTCGCGGGTGAAGATCCCCAAGGACCGCGTCATCCAGGGGGAACTGGGCCTGGAGGGCCCAGCCATCATCCGCGACCCGCAGCGGCTCTACCGCGAGCTCTTCCCCCCCGACGTCGCTCATGGGTTGGCCGTGTTTCCCATCGCTGCCTTCATCACGTTCCCGATCCTCGTCGGAGGCGAGGTGGTTGCCTACTTCACCGTGGATAGCGGCGACGACCCCGAGGCCTTCTCGGAAGACGACCTCCACCGCTTGGAGGGGGTGTGGGAGGAGATGACCCTCGCTGTCCGCGCTGCCCGGGACCGGCGGCGCCTCGCCGAATCGGAACAGCTGTTCCGATTCCTGTTCGAGCGGCTGGCGGACGCGGTGTACATCACGGCCCTCGATGGGACGATCCTCGAGGCCAACCCCGCGGCGGTGGCGCAGACCGGTTACTCGCGACAGGAGCTCCTCAGCATGAACGTGGTCCGCGACCTCGCCGCCGAGGAAGCTGCGATCACCTACGCGAAGGTCAACGAGCAGCTCCTCCGCGGCGAGCTTGTGACGTTCGAGGAGAAGAAGCGCCGCAAGGACGGGAGCACCTTCTGGACGGAATGCCGGGTCGCGTTGCTGCAGTACCGGGGCCAGCCGGTCACCGTGTCCACCAACCGCGACATCACCGACCGCAAGCGCCTTGAGCAAGAACAGGCCGACCGCGTCGCCCAGCTCGAAGCGTTCAGCCGGATCGCCCCCACCATCGCCGAGCAACTTGATTCCAGGGAAGTGGTGCAGCGCATCGTCAGCGCAGCGCGCGAGCTCGCCGGAGCCGATCACGCCAACATCCTCCTCTTCGGCCAGGCGGGTGTGCTGGTCGAGTCGTTCGAACCCTGGGGAGCGCCGCCGATCCCGGTTCGGGTGCGCCCGAAGGGGTTTTCCCGCTGGATCCTCGACACGGGGCAGCCGCTCGTCGTCGAGGACATCCGCAGCGACGGCAAGACCGATCCTCCTGTCCGGACCGCGGCTGGGCGGCCCATTCGCGCGAGCCCAGCCCTGATCAAGGGAGGGATTCGCTCCTTGGTCGGGGTGCCGATCCGCGTCGGGAACCACCACCGCGCCATCCTCTACGTCCACAGCCGCCAGCCAGGTCAGCTCACCCCTCATGTCCCGGTGCTGGGCTTGCTGGCCGCCCAGGCCGGGGCGGCCCTCGAGAACGCGCTCCTCTACGAAGGGCTTCAGGAAAGCGAGGCTCGGTACCGAGCGCTGTTTGAACAATCCCCGATCTCCCTCTGGATCGAGGATTTCTCCGCGGTGGCCCGAAGGCTGGAGTCCCTCAAGGCAGAGGGGGTCACGGACCTCGCTGCCTTCCTGAAGGAGGATCCCCACTTCATCCGGAAGTGCCTGGCCCTGTTGCGGGTGGTGGACGTGAACCAGGCAACGCTCGACCTGTACCGAGTGCGGGACAAGGACGAACTCCTCGCCAAGCTTCCCGAGATCATCCCGGAAGAGGCCTTGCCCCTGTTCGCCGCGAAGCTTCAGGCGATGTGGGAGGGGAGGACGGAGTCCCACGGGGAGGGGATCAGCCGGACGGCGGACGGGAAGCGGCTTCATGTCCACTTCGCGTGGCGGGTCCTCCCGGGGCATGAGCGAGCCTACGATCGTGTTCTCGTTTCGATTCTCGACATCACGGCTCGGGTGGAGGCCGAGGAGGTGGCCACCCGGCGCGGTGCGGTACTGAGCGCAGTGGCGTTCGCCGCGGAGCGGTTCCTGCGGGGTGAGGGGTTGAACAGCGCGATCCCGGCGGTGCTGGCCCGGCTTGGGGAGGCAGCCGGGGCAAGTCGTGTCTACATCTTCCAGGCGCACGGCGACGAGGACGGGCGACTGCGGGTCAGCCAGCGGTACGGATGGGCGGCGCCCGGTCTCCCCCCCCAGATCGAGAGCGCTATGCTCCAAGATTTCCCGTTCACCACGGCCGGATTCTCCCGCTGGGCCGAGGCCTTCTCCCGAGGGAAGGCGATCCACGGCCTCCTGCGGGAGTTCCCGCTCGAGGAGCGGGCAGTCCTCGCCGCCCAGGGGATTCTGGCCCTCGTCGCTGTCCCCATCTTCGTGGCGGGCAAATGGTGGGGCTTCCTTGGATGCGATGAGTGCCGCCACGAGCGCGACTGGACGCCGGCCGAGGTTGAGGCGCTCAGGGCCGCGGGCGGAGCGCTCGGTGCGGCAATCGAGCGAACGATGCTCGAACAGGACCTCCGCGCGTTGAACGCCGATCTTCGGGGGTTGTACGAGGTGTCCACCGCTCTCGGGACGAGCCTTGAGCTAAGCGAGGTGTTCCAGCGCATCTACGAGGAGGTGAGACGGCTCATCCCGTGTGACGCGTTCACCCTCTCTCTTATCGACTGGGCCCGCGGGGAGGTGCGGCTCGCGTTCGCCGTGGAGGAGGGGGAGCGGCTCCCCGAGCTCGTCGTGCCCCTCGATCCCGAGAAGAGCCTCACCGCCTGGATCGCATCCACCGAGGAGCCTCTTCTCATCGGCGATTTTGAAGAGGAGAAGGACGGGCTGCCGGCGGTGGCGCAGCAGGTGGGGAAGGCCGTGCGGAGTTGGCTCGGCGTCCCCCTTCTCTATCAGAACGAGGTCCTCGGCGTCCTGTCCGTGCAGAGCTTCGCGCCGCATGCCTACGCTGAGAAGGATCTTCGGCTCCTCCTCACCGTGTCTGCGCCGGTGGCCACGGCAGTCCGCAACGCAAGGACGTATGCCGGCCTGATCGCCCTTGAGGGGAAGCTGAGGGCGGTGGAGGAATACTCGCGCCGGATGAAGCTTGCCCGCGATAAGGAGGAGTTGTACTCCATCGTTCTCGATCTGACCGGTTCCGTGTTGGGATATCGACCGTGTGCGATCCTCGAACCAAGCGGGGATGAGCTGGTTGTAGTGGCAGAGCACGGCGAGATCGCCTGGGCACAGGGGATGCGGTTCGGCAGGAACGGGAGGGGCATCACCGTCGCCGCGGCGCGGTCGGGGGAGCCGGTGTACGTGGCGGATGTGTCAGGCGATGAACGGCACGTCCCCGGCGACCCCAAGACGCGCAGCGAGCTCGCCCTCCCCATCATCCTCGGGCAGAGGCTGTTCGGCGTTCTGGATGTCCAATCCGCGGCCGTGAATGAGATCCCCTCCGAGGATCGAGACCTCCTCAACATCATCGCCTCCGAGCTCGCGGTGGTGCTCGCTGGGCTGAAGCGGTTGTCCGAACTCGAGGGCTTCAGCGAGCGGCTCGCTGGACTCCACGGGCTGGTGATGCGCCTGCAGCGCTGCTCGACAGTGGAGGAGGTCTGCGCGGTAGCTGCCGAAGGAGTGGCCCAGATGCTCAGGTTCCCGGTGTACAACGTGAGTTTGGTCGAAGGAGATCGGCTTGTCCCCAAGGCCTCCCTAGGCGTCGAGGTGCGCCCGTTGCGGCGGGGAGAGGGAATCGCCTGGCAGGCGTTGGAGGGCGGTCGAACGATCTGTGACAACCTGGATGGTGTGCCGCGGGCATGGCCCGTCCGCCCCGATCTGCGGAGCGCCCTCACTGTGCCGATCGGGGACTTCGGCGTATTCCAGGTAGCCGCCGCGGAGCGCGATGCGTTCACCTCTGAGGATGTGCTTGTGGCTGAGATCCTTGTCGGGCACCTGCGGGAGGAGATTCGGCGCATTCACCTCGAGGAGGATCTCCGGGAGCAGGCGATCCGCGATCCCTTGACCGGGCTCTACAACCGCCGCTTCCTAGCGGAAGTCTTGGCTCGTGAGATCGAGCGGGCCAAGCGCTACGGGCACCCGTTGACCCTCGTCATGGCCGACGTCGATGACTTCAAGCTCGTGAACGACCGGCACGGGCACCTCGTGGGAGATGCCGCGCTGCGCCGCGTGGCGGAGGTCCTCCAGGAGAACGTCCGTGCGGGGGACTTCGTGTTCCGCTATGGAGGGGAGGAGTTCGTGATCGTCCTCCCCGAGACCGGAGACGGGGGTGGGGATGCCCTCCTCCGGCTGCAGGAGAAGGTGGCGGCGATCCCCCTCGACGACGTGCCCGGCCTCGCGATGAGCGTCAGTCTAGGCCGTGCGGTATGGAACCCAGTCCGCGATGGGCCGACCACCTTGGAGGGTTTGCTTCGCCAGGCGGACGAGGTCCTGTACAAGATAAAACGCCGCCGCGGTGGCCGGTAGCAGGGTTGGCGGGCCGCCATCCTCGAGACTAAGATCATGTCGTTGGCTGCGCCCGTAGCTCAGCTGGATAGAGCGGCGGTTTCCTAAACCGCAGGCCGGAGGTTCGAGTCCTCCCGGGCGTATAACACCGAGCGTCCAGTGCCGTAATGCTCTCGACACGTTGGGCCTCCTCAGCTGGCGCGTGAGCGGCCCCCCCCCAGAACGCCTCCGCTGGGGTTCGTCTTTGGGTGCGGTACCCGTGATGCGGCCGCTCGTTGTAGAACCGTGGGAACCCTTCAAGCGACCTTTGGAGGTGGTGGGCGCTCGTGAAGTACCTCCGGCGGAACGCCACCCGCCTGGGCGAACGTGGGGATGAGTACCTCGGTCAGGAAGACCCATCTTCTACAGTTGGTTTTGCGAAGTGAGCTTCTGCAGGGCACTACGACGTCTGGACAAGTGTCTTGGCACCACGGGTGAGCTCTCGTGCCGGAGGGGGGATGGCCACCCCGGCAGCCTG
>DSBZ01000024.1 GCA_011057175.1 Candidatus Acetothermia bacterium | reverse complement strand
CATGAATACGATTCCGGTGAGCATGAGGGGGAAGGCGAGCGTGGCCAGGGCCAAGTAGTGCCGCCGCAGGCGGAGGCAAGGCACGCCGACGAGCAGGCCGGCGAGGGTCGCCGCCACCGCGCCGAGGGGGACGGTGAGGTACGGATGGAGTCCCAGGTGTAGCCCGAGGAGAGCCGTCGTATACGCTCCCACTCCGAAGAACAGAGCATGGCCCAGGCTGATCTGACCTGCATATCCCGCCAGGAGATCCCAACTTGCGGCGTAGATCGAGAACAGGGACGCGAGGATGAGCATGCGCAGCAGGTACAGATCCTCGCTCAGCAAGGGGAAGAGGAGCAACCCGATCACGAACACGAGAACGATCACGCGGCTGGGGAGGACGAGGACATCCGCCCGCAGCTGGCGGAGGAGGGACCGCAAGTAGTACAACGCTACCGTTCCTCCGTGGCACTCGCCCCGAACAGGCCCTCCGGGCGGATCAAGAACACGCAGACCATGATCAGGAGCGCGACCGCTGTCCGCAGGTACGAGCCGCCGGGGATGAGGAACACCACGAGCACCTCCGCAAACGCGAGGATCACCGCGCCGATCACGCTTCCCTTGAGGCTCCCCAGGCCCCCGAGGACCACCGCAGCGAGGACGATCACCAGCGGATGCATCCACATCCGGGGCTCCACCGGCAGAAGCGGGGCCACCGCTGCCCCCGCGAGCGAGGCGAGGAGGAATCCCAGTGCCATCACGATTGCCGTGACCCGGTTCACGTTGATCCCCATCAGGTTTGCAACCTCGCGGTCTTGGGCGGCGGCGCGGATGGCCAGGCCGAGCCGGGTCCGCGAGAGAAGGAGCCACGTTCCGATCAGGCTGATCGTGGCCAAGACGAGGGTTGCCATCTCTTGGTTCCCGAGGCGAACCCCGGCGATGCGGGTGTAGCCCGGGAAAGCAGCTGGCACGTGGCGGACTTCACTGCCGAAGAGGACGAGGATCAACTCCTGGAGGAGGATCGCCACCGCCAGGGTGGCGATGAGCACGGTCGACTCCATCTCCCGCACCGGTTCGATGAAGAACTTGTAGAGCGCGAGCCCGACGGCGATCACTCCTAGCGCAGTAAGGGTCACGGCGAGCGGCGTCCCCAAACCCGTGGTGACGAAGTGGAGGATCCCGTAGGAGGCGACCATGTAGAACGCGGTGTGGGCCAGGTTGAGGACCCTCCCCACCCCGAATACGAGCCCGAACCCCAGGGCGAGCATGGCGTACACGCCGCTGCGGACGAGGCCGTTCACGAGGATGTCGGCAATCACAGGGAAGGCAGGGCCGATCGGCCCCGCCGAGCCCACCTCTACTCGCCGGCTCCGCGCCAGTGGTCAGCGACCCACGGCGGGATTTGGTACGGGACCGTGCCCGGATAGCCGACCACGAGGTCGGGCTGGGCCGTGGGATCGGGCCGCCACTGCCGCGGCCAGAACCCCCGCTTCGTGCCGTCTTGCCACTGCACGCCGAGTCCGGTGACGTAGCCCGGGCCCCAGATCGAGTCGTGGAGTTCATCGAACGCGACCCGCCCCAGGGTCGAGACGTAATCCGTGGCTTCCAGGGCCTGGATCACGGCATCCGCCTGAAGCGAGCCCGCCCGGCGGATCGCATCGGCGAGGATGTAGATCGTGTCGTAGGTACCGGCGGTGTAGAGGGGGATCTGGCCGAACTTCGTGCGGAACCGGGCCATAAACGGGAGGGTCTTCTCCGTGACCGCTACCCCCTCGGCATAGATCCCGACCGTGGCCATGTAGGCACCGAATCCCCCTGTGGCGGTGAGCCAACCCTGGGCTTGGGCCTCGACGTTGATCCCCACGGGGGCGACGGGGATCTGCAGCCTTCCCCAGTCCCGGCCGAACACGACCCCCACCGGCCCGGAGAACACGGTGAACACGATGTGGGCCCCGGCCCGCTCAATAGCGCTCAGCTCGGCGGCCACGCTCGTGGCCAGCGCCGAGGGCCGCCACGTGCCGACATGCTTCCCCCCCAGACCGAAGGGCAAGGGAGCGTTGGCCATCAACTCGACGAGGGCCACGACTTGGTTCGCCCACGCTGCCTGCTCCGCGATGACCGCCACCCGGGGTTCAGCGATTCCCAGCTCGTGTCGGAACGCATCCATCACTTCACCGAGGAGGATGAACGACACCCGGGCGAGGGAGGTGGAACGGACCGGGGTGACCCGGAACAGGTACTTGTACCGTTCGTAGTCCTTGTCCACCCGTCCCTTGAGCAGACCGTCGTCCGCTGCTCCGGCGATGAGGAAGATCGTGCGGTAGTCGGCGGCGACCTCGGTCATGGCGAGCATCGCCTCGGTGCGGAACCCCCCGATGAGGAAATCCACCTTCTGCGCTGTGATCGCCCGTTCCACCGCGCTCACTGCATCGGGACCGGGCTGCATCTCGTTGGAATCTATGCGGACGAGTTCGATCGTGTATGTCTTTCCGTCGATGGCAATGCCCCCCGCGGCGTTGATCTCATCAGCGGCGAGGGTTGCCCCATACCACTGGTGTTCGCCTTGGATGTAGGCCATGGGGCCCACCACACCGATGCGGATCACCTGCCCACATGTGCCCATCCCCAATACGACGGCGAGAACCAGACAGGCAAATAGGGATCTCACTTCGGACACCTCCTGAGAAGACGGAAGATTGGCCACAATGTAGCCGGCCCCGGGGTCGGCGTCAACCGGCCGGGAGGCCGCTGGAGATGGCCTCTCCGCGCGGTGGGAGGCTAGCGGGCGACGACCCGCTCGTATACCGCGCAGTACTGCCGAGCTGGACGGTTCCAGGAATGATCCTCGGCCATCCCGCGCGCCACGAGCTTACGCCACGCCTCTGGGTCGGTGCGCCATAGGCGGATCGCCCGCCCCACCGCCTCGAGCATCGCCTCCGCCGTGTACTCCGCGAACAGGAATCCGTTCCCGCGGTCGTGCACCGGATCGCATTCCCGGATCGTGTCCTTGAGCCCCCCCGTGGCGTGGACCACCGGCACGGCCCCGTAGCGCAGGGAATAGAGCTGGTTCAGGCCAGCTGGTTCGAACCGGGACGGCATGAGGAAGATGTCCGCGCCCGCTTCGATGCGATGGGCCCACGGCTCGGAGAACTCGATGAGGGCCCGGACGCGCCCCGGGTAGCGCTGCTCCGCATCCCGGAAGAACGAGGCGTAGCGCGCATCCCCTTCCCCCAACAGAACGAACTGGATCCCGAATGCCATCATCCGCTCGAACGCCACGAGCAGGAGATCGAACCCCTTCTGCTCGGCGAGCCGTGACACCATCCCCAGGAGGGGGGCGGCGGTGGGGGCGAGTCCCAACGCCTCCTGGAGGGCCCGCTTGTTCACCACCTTGCCGGCGAGGTCGGTGGACGAATAGGGGGCCCAGAGGTGGGGGTCGGTGCTCGGGTCCCAGACCGAGGTGTCGATCCCGTTCAGGATCCCGGTGAGGGAGTCTCGCCTCGCTTGGAGAGCATCCTCCAACCCCTCTCCGCGGGTGAGGATCTCCTCCGCGTAGGTGGGGGAGACGGTGGTGATCCAGTCCGCCGCCTGGATGCCGCCTCGAAGGAGGTTCAGCTGGCGGCCGCTTGCCACGAGCTTCCGGCCCGCCTCGTTCAGGCCCACGGCCGCCGCCTGATCGATCGGGAACCAGCCCTGGTAGGCGAGGTTGTGGATCGTGAGCACGGACCGGCTCATGAGATCCACCGCCCCCGCGCGGAGGTACACGGGGGCGAGGGCGGTGTGCCAATCGTTGGCGTGGATCACGTCCGGCAGCCAGCCGAGGGCGGGCCCCAGCCCGAGCGCGGCCCGCGACAGGAACGCGAACCTGGCCAGCGAGTCCGGGTACTCCTCATTTTGTTCGCCGTAGATGCCGCGGCGGTCGAAGTAAGGATCGTGGCCGAGGAAGTAGATCGGAACATCGCTGGCGGGGATGATCCCTTGGGACACGCTACAGGTAAGGTCTTTCCCCCCCATCGTCACTGGGAAGGTCCCCGCCGACGCGAAGTCCTGCGCTCTCTCCCCGATCGCGCGGTACTTGGGGATCGCCACTCGCACGTCCAGTCCCAGCCGGGCGAGGGCCGGGGGAAGGCCGGCAGCGACATCCGCCAGTCCTCCCACCTTGGCGAACGGCGCTAGCTCCGCGGCGACGAATAGCACGCGCATCGATCGTAGTCCGGGCCGAGGCGGGGGGAGGTGGACAGGGCGGCGGTCCGCTCGGGGCGGACCGCCGTCGTCTGAGGCACGCCGGGCGAGAGCCGCTTCAGGGTCAACGATCCTCCGCGACCTCCACTGTGAACTGCCACACCCCGAACCTGTCCGCAGTGGGGTCGTTGCCCTCGTACACCGGGATCTCCAGAGCATAGGTGGTGATCGTCCACGGTGGAGAGAGGGTAAGAACGTACTCCCCCCAATCCGGGGCCTCGTCGGCCCCCGTCACTCGGAACCTGAGCGAGAGGTCGGTCGCCTCCCCCCGGTACAGAACGAGGGGCAGCGACGGCGTCTGCACGTCGTGGCTCATCCCGTTCACCGAACAGGCGAGGCCCCAATCCTTCCCCACCCCCTGATCGTCGAGGAGGGAGATCGAGGTGAGGGTGATCCGGAACGTGAGCGCCGCCAGGGGTTCCGGCTCAGGCTGTGGCTCAGGCTGAGGTTGGGGCCCTGGCGGCGTCGGCTCAAAAGGGGGCTGCCCCCCGACCGATGGCTCCGTGGATGGGGGGGAGTCGTCCTTCCACAGGATCGCCGACTGGACCTCCTCCCGGTTCCCGTAGAGGTCGATCGCGTAGTACTCGATCTTGTACGGCCCCTCCGCGCCAGGGACGATGAACGGCTCGCTGTAGGAGCGCCAGTCACCGCCCTCGATGCGGAAGAAGATGTTGGCGACCCCCGACGCATCCTCCGCCTTGAGCTCGATCTTGGTCCGGGACGTGATCCATAGCTTCCCGTCCGGGGCGTAGTAGTGCGGATCGCCGGCCACGATCCGCGTCACCGGCGGCTCGATGTCGAGGTAGATCACGAGCTGCTTAGTCCGCTCGCGGTTCCCGAGCTTGTCCACCGCGTAGTACTCCATGCGCACCATCGCCCGATCGGGCAACGGGAACGGATCGGCGTAGCTCAGCCACTGTCCCTCATCGAGGCGGTAGAAGATCCGGT
This sequence comes from Candidatus Acetothermia bacterium, assembly GCA_011057175.1. Classification (GTDB taxonomy): domain Bacteria; phylum Bipolaricaulota; class Bipolaricaulia; order Bipolaricaulales; family Bipolaricaulaceae; genus Bipolaricaulis. The sequence continues at coordinate 8,117 of DSBZ01000024.1, read as the reverse complement.
CCACGCCGACCCCGATGTCCGTGGCGACCAGCTGGACGAGGCTCCCTGGCGCCAGGGCCACGATCCCGCGCTCCCCGACCTTGGCCAGGTCGAGGGTGCGCATCGGGGCTGCGTCGGAGGGGAGCTGGACCGGTGCCTCCATCAGCGGGTAGCCATCGGGCACGAGCTCGTACGGGGTATCCCCGATGCCGTCCTTGTTCAGGTCCTGACCCCGGTAGTCCGACCAGTAGTTGCCCACGCCGCCCTTATGCCACTGGTTGGGGTACCCCTCTGCTCGGGCGGGGAACCCGCAGCTCACAATGCTGTTCCCGTAGATCGTGTTCCCCTGGGCTGCCGCCCCGAGGACGATCCCGTAGTCGCAGTAGCCGATCGCGTTTCCGGTGATGAGGACTCCCGACGAGGCGAGGAGGTGGATCGCCACCCGCCCTCCGAACACTGCATTCCCTTCGATGCGGCCGTTGCGCACGTTGGAGAGCATGATCCCCGCCTTTTCGAGCGGGTAGCGGATCTGACAGTCGCGGATCAAGAAGTGGGCCCGCGTCCCGTCGATGTAGATCCCGTAATCGTGCCCACGAGCATCGATGATCCAGCCCTCGATCACGTACGGATCGTCCGGCGTCCCCGCGCCCTTGAGAACCCCGTTCTCCCAGGTGAACTGCGCGTCTCCATAGATGTAGATCGGCCCGCGGGGTACCCACCCCTGGCCCCAGGCGCTGGCCGTTGCCGCGGCCAACACCCCCAATAGCACGATCAGCCTACGCATGGTCTCCCTCCTTCGAGTCGAAGCCACTGGTGCCATGGTACCCATCCCGCCGCGGTTTGTCTGTGACCCAAGCCACGCTCCGAGCGGAGCGGTGTCCCGCCGCGGGGTTACCCGAGCGTCTCCTGCCCGAGGAGGTCGGCGAGGAGGGGGGGGAGGACCACCGTGCCATCGCTCCTCTGGTTCTGTTCGAGGAGCGCGGCGAACAAGCGCGACGTGGCGAGGGCCGAGCCGTTCAATGTGTGGACGAACCGAGGCTTCCCCCCAGCCGCGGGGCGGTACCGGATGTTCCCCCGCCGGGCCTGGTAGTCCTCGCAGTTGGAGCAGGAGGAGACCTCGTAGTACCGGTTCTGGCCGGGGAGCCAGACCTCGACGTCCACCGTCTTCGCCGCCTGCTGGGCGAGGTCCCCGGCGGGGAGGAGGGCGACCCGGTAGTGGAGTCCGAGCCTCTGCAGGATCACCTCCGCCTGGCGGACGATCTCCTCTAGCGCAGCGTAGGACGTCTCCGGGGTCGTGTACTGGAAGAGCTCGACCTTGTTGAACTGGTGGACGCGGATCAGGCCGCGCTGCTCCTCGCCGTAGGTCCCCGCCTCGCGGCGGAAGCAGGGGGTGTAGGCGACGTACTTCCGGGGGAGGTCGTCTTCGGCCAGGGTCTCGTCCCGGTGGAGGTTCACGAGGAGGGCCTCCGCGGTCGGGTTGAGGAAGAGCTCGTCTTCCGGGCACGCGTAGACCTCCGACGCGAACTTCGGGAACTGGCCCGAGGTCAGGAACGAGGCGCGGTTGGCGAGGATGGGCGGGAGGACCGGGGTGTACCCGTGTTCGCGCACGTGGAGCTCGAACATCCAGTGGAGGAGGGCGAACTCCAGCCGCGCCCCGTCCCCGACGTACATCGGGAAGCGCGCTCCGGTGACCTTGGCCCCCCGGTCGGGGTCGAGGAGCCCCAGCTCTTGGGCCAGCGAGACATGATGGCGAGGGGGGAACGGGAACTCGGGAGGCTCCCCAAACGTGCGGAGGATGACCTTCTCCTCCGTCCCCCCGGGGACCGACTCATGGGGGATGTTGGGGAGGGAGAGGAGAAGGTCCTCCAGCGCCCGTTCGACCTCTTGGAGCTGCTCCTCCACTCTCTTCCTCTCCGCGGCCACCTCGCGCATCGCCGTAAGGAGGAGATCCTTCTCCGCTTGCCGACCTTCCCTCCCCAGAGCAGCGATCCGCTCCGAGGCTTCGTTCTGCCGATGACGGAGGTCGTCTGCCTTCTGGGAGAGGGCGCGCCGCTCTTCATCCCGGGCGAGGAGCGGGGTGAGGTCGAGCGTGGGATCGCGCCGCTGGAGGCGGGCGAGGACCCGGTGAGGATCGCTGCGGATCAGGCGTAGATCGAGCATGGCGGGGGAAGTGTACCGTGCCTTGGCACCGGGTCCATCGCCTTTCCCACCCGGCCCCGATCCCGTCAGGGGGGATTGGAGGTGAGCGCGATCGTCCGCTAGGATTGGTGCGGTCATGAAGGCGATCATCTACTCGAAGGCCCTCTACTCGACGTGGATCTACTACGCCCCGGATCGGATCCTGTTCGACTGCGGCGAGGGCGTGAGCACGCTCCTTGAGAACAAGGTGTTTGCCGTGAAGCATGTGTTCCTCTCCCACGGCCACGCCGACCACATCTCGGGGTTGATGGGCCTCATCAACATCCGCAACAACGCGATGGGCGACCACGAAAAGGAGCTGCGCATCCACTACCCGGCAGGGAGCCCGTTCGTGTCTGAGCTCATCCACTACTTCGCCCGCACGAACCGCTATCTCCAGTACGATCTCGAGTGGATCCCGCTGCAGGTCGGGGATCGGGTGACCCTCCTCGCTGCCCGGATGCCGCGCTACGTTGAGGCGTTCGGGACGATCCACGCCCGGGGCGAGCCGTCGCTCGGATACAACGTGTGCGAGGTCCGCCGCCGGCTGCGGCCCGAGTTCCGCGATCTGCCCCAGGAGGAGATCGTGGCCCTCGTGCGGGAGGGAAAGCGGGACGAGATCTCCGAGGAGTACACCCAGCGCCTGTTCTCCTACGGAGGGGACTCGGTTCCCCTCAGCCCCGCCGCGGTGCGGGGGACAGAGGTCCTCCTCCACGAGGCGACGTTCCTTGCCGAGGAAGACCGCAAGGAGTACAAACACGCTACCCTCTGGGAAGCGCTCGATGTCGCTCGGAAAGCGGGGGTCGCGAAGGAGCTCATCGTATTCCACCTCTCCAGCCGTTACCGCGGGGAATTGAGCAGTATCGCTCGCGAGATCGAGAAGATGGAGTTCCCGTTCAAAGTCCGATTGATCTCCCCCGGCGAGCTGGTGGAGATCGAGTGAAGGAGGAGAGATGGCACGTAGGTATATCCGTTTGGTCACCGACGTCCCCGGCCCGCGGTCGAGGGCGGCCCTGTTCCGGAAGGAGCGGTACGTGGCCGGGCCGCTGTCGCCGCTCGCCCCGTTCTGTGCCGCGCGCGCCGAGGGCGTTGTGGTCGAGGACCTCGATGGTAACCGCTTTCTTGATTTTTCCGGGGGCTGGGGGGTGATGAACGTCGGGCACAACCACCCCCGGGTCGTCGCCGCAGTGCGGGACCAGGCGGAGCTGTGCCTTCATACCGACTTCACCGCTGTCCCGTACGAGCCGTACGTGGCCCTCGCCGAGCGCCTGGCCGGGCTTGCCCCGGGGCCAGCGCCCAAGAAGTGCGCGTTCTTCAACTCCGGGGCGGAAGCGGTGGAGAATGCGGTCAAGATCGCCCGCGTCGCCACAGGCCGCAAGGCCGTGCTCGTGTTCGACAACGCGTTCCACGGCCGGACGCTGCTCACGATGACGATGACCCACAAGGCGATCCCGTACAAAGCGGGATTCGGCCCGTACGCTTCCGATGTATACCGATTGCCCTACCCCTATCCATATCGGTACCCCGTCCCGCTGGCGGCGATCGAGCGCCGGATGTTGTCGCTCGTGGATCCGCGTGAGGCAGCGTGCCTCGTCGTGGAGCCGGTGATCGGGGAAGGGGGGTTCATCGTCCCCCCGCCGGAGTTCCTCCCGTTCCTGCGCGAGCTCGCCGATCGCCATGGGTTCCTCCTCGTGGCGGACGAGGTCCAGTGCGGCGTGGGTCGGACGGGGCGGTTCTTCGCCTGCGAGCACTATGATGTCGAGCCTGACCTCATCTGTGTGGCGAAGTCCATCGCCGGGGGGCTCCCCCTGTCGGCGGTGATCGGGAAGGCGACGGTCATGGATGCCCCCCTCCCGGGATCGATCGGATCCACCTACGGGGGGAATCCGGTGGCGTGCGCCGCGGCCCTGGCTGTCCTCGACGTGATCGAGGAGGAAGGGCTCCTTGAACGCGCCCGGCGCATCGGGGAGGTCCTCCTCCGGGAGCTCCGGGCCCTGGAGCGTACCTACCCCGTGATCGGGGACGTGCGGGGACTGGGGGCGATGGTGGGTATGGAGCTGGTCTGTGACCGCAGGTCCCGCGAGCCGGACCCCGACACGACGAGGCGCGTCCAAGTCGAGGCCTTGAAGCGCGGGGTGATCCTTCCCACGGCCGGCATATACGGGAACGTGGTGCGGTTCCTCGTGCCCCTCACGATCCCCGAGGACGCCCTGCTCGAGGGCCTGTCCGTCCTCGGGGAGGCGTTCGCGCAAGCTGCGAAGTCCGGTGGCTGAGGGGCTCCCCGCGTCGCCGCGGAGGGAAGATGACGCGGCGGAGCGCTCTGATCACGGCGTTCGTGGGAGCGGTCCTCGCTCTGGGCGCGATCGGGTCGGGGTCGTGTTTCCCGGTCCGACCGGAGCGGGTGCCAGGGGGGTGGACGGCCGCGACGGGGGTCGCGTCCGGCGCAGCCCCCGACCGCGGGGTTGTCGTGCGCCTCACGTACCCCGACCGGCCACGGTACCCCGGGAGTGCCGCGGCGGTGGTGGAGGTGCCCGGGGCGGACACCCTGCGAACGGTGGAGCTCTCTGGCCGGGCGGGGGCTGACCCCTACGTGGCCCACGGTGTGGTCCATGTCGAGTTTGCCTTCCCCGGCGGGGGCCGGCTGCCGCTCGCCTCAGGGGGGTCTACGACCACCGCGGGTTGGGCTCCCTAGCCGCCCTGCCTGACGTGGTGCGGTTCCTGCAGGGGGCCCCCACCACCGGCGGGTGCGCTGTGACCGACCTCTTGCCGTACCCGATCCTGCAGGTGGGGCTGATCGGGCTCTCCGACGGGGGGAACACGGCGGTGGTGGCCCTGGGCCTGTTCGGGGAGGCGATGCCCGTGGACTGGTACGTGGGGTAGGAGAACCCGGCCGGGGGCCAGTTCGCCGCTGTCGACCTCGGTTCACGCCAGATGGCCAACCCCGCCTACGTCGCCAGCTCCGGCCGCCTGGCCGCAGAGGGGGCCCGGTGCGACGTGGACTACTCCCGGCTCTCCTGGGACCCCGCCGCCCGCGGGGGGGATCGGGCACGCAGGGGGACCTTGGGCCAGGCGTCCTCTACCACGACCTGGATGGGGACGGCCGCTACGGCGGGGCGGACTACGCCTTGGGGCCCTACGTAGGCACGTTCGGGGGAAGGAGAAACGGGTGTTCTCTAGCTCAGCCCTGGAGGCGGCCGTGGCGAAGGGGCTCCTCTCTCCCTGGCCCGCCGACTTGGCCACGCTGGAGGAGGCCAGGTCGTTCTGGGCGATCCGCGACATGAGCCGGTACTACCAGGCTGCCCTGGCGGGGAACGCTGACCTCCGGGTGATCGTCATCGGCTCGGTCGTAGACCACGTTGAAGGGAGGCCCACTACCCCCACCTCGCCAGTACCGGGGTTGGCAAGACGCGGGCGTTTCCTGGGTGCGCCTCGACCCCGACGCGGCCTACGTCCAGGTGCTCGTTCCGGGGATGACCGGGACCCCCGACAACGCGGCGAACGTCGCCGTAGGCTGCGCCGACATCCGTGGCCTCCTCGCCCCGGAGTCTATCCCTGACAGGGTCTTGCAGCTTGCCGCGGTAGTGGAGCTCAGCGATCGGGCGTCCCTCGGCCGGTGGGAGGCAGATCTGGGGGCCTCCCTTGTGCGGAGGTGATGGAGCGGGGAGGGCCACCCTCAACCGCTCTCCGCTGGGCTGATCCTCTGGCAGGGGCACGACCTGGCGGCTGTCCGCCTCCCCTTCGAACCCCTGACCGGGGCTGCGGGCCCAGGGAGGAGGGACCGCGGCGGTGGGCGAACCGCCATCCTACAGTCTGAACCTGGCCCTGCCTTTGGGACCGACGCCGGATCGGCGCGGCCGGTGGTACACTGCGGCCATGTACGGAAACGTCGGTCCGCGAAGAACAATGGCGTGGGGGCTGGCGGCGGGTCTCCTGTTGGCCCTCGCCGGTTGCAGCGTGTCCCTCAACCTCCCCGCGGAAGGGCCGGACGGCTCGGTCGCGGTGGTCCTCTCCCCGTCGGGGGAATACGAGTTCTTCGGCCAGGGCGTGGTGTGGGTGTTGGATCGGGAGGGGAACTCTCTGGGGGAGCCGTTCGTCCCCGGGGAGACCCAGCTCGTCCAGGTCTGTGACGCGTCGCCGGAGGGGTGGCTCCTCCTCGCCCTGGACACGGACGAGTACGGGTTCCCCGTGCGAAGCAAGCTCCTGGAGTGGTCTCCGGGCGGAGAGGCCCGGGAGATCTTCGCTTGCCCGGAACTCCTCTTCTCCCCGTGCTACGCGGGGGACGAGAGGGTGTTCTTCCTTCGGTCCGAGGAGGAGTCCGCGTCCCTGTGGGCCTTGGATCGGGGGACGGGAGAGGCGGTCCTTCTCGAGGGCGGGGTCCTCGCGTTCCTCCCCGCCGGGGAGCGGACGGTTGTGCTGCATGCCGACGGTACCTTCGCCTCGCTGGGGCACGGGAGTCTCCCGATCCGGATCAGCTGTGAAGAGGAGTGCGCGATGACGTTCCTCTTCTTCGCCCAGGTCTCCCTGGCCGCGGACCCCTCGGGCCGGTACATCGCGGTTGCCCTGGAGGAGGAGCCAGTGATCCTCCAACCCGACGTCGAGCGGGTGCCGACCCTGTACCTCGTCGATCTCGTGGAGGGGAGGGTGGAGCGGATCGCCACGCCAGCCATCTCCCCTGCCTTCTCGCCGGACGGCACGGGGCTGGCCTTCGTCGGTCAGGCCCCTGGCCGGCCCGTCCAGGAGGTGCTCGTGGGCGACCTGGAGGCTTCGGAGACTGCACCCGTCGCCAAGAGCGAAGGGGCCCTCTGGGTACGGTGGGGGAAGACGGGCCTCCTCGCTGCGATCGAGGGCACCCCGGCGCGTCTCGTCCGGCTGATGGATGGGAAGGCGACCGACCTCCTACCCACGGGGCCCTGAGGGGGTCGGGATGCATGAGCCGGTCCTGGTGGCCGAGGTGCGGGGGTTCCTCGATCCCCGGCCGGGGAGGCTCATCGTGGACGCCACCGTGGGGACGGGGGGGCACGCCGCGGCCCTCCTCCGCCACGGGGCGTCCGTGGTCGGCATCGACCGGGATCCCCACGCCCTGACCATCGCCCAGGACCGGCTGGCCGCGTTCGGGGAGCGTGTTCAGCTCATCCACGGGAACTTCCGCGACCTCCCCGCCCTCCTCTCCCGCCTCGGCGCGCGCCCGGTGGACGGGGTTCTGTTCGACCTCGGGGCCTCGTCTCTCCAGCTGGGCTCCCCGGAGCGGGGGTTCTCCTTCTCCGCCGACGGCCCCTTGGACATGCGGATGGACCCCCGCTCCCCCACCGCCGCCGCCGACCTCGTGAACCACCTCGCGGAGACTGATCTCGCGCGCCTGTTGTGGGAGTACGGGGAGGAGCGGTACGCCCGGCGGATCGCCCGGGCGATCGTGCGCGCCCGGCCGCTCCACTCGACCGCGGAGCTCGCCGTCCTCGTCGCCCGGGCCTACCCGCGCGGACGGCACCGCATCCACCCCGCCACCCGGACCTTCCAGGCTCTGCGCATCGCCGTGAACGACGAGCTGGGGGCGCTGCGGGAGGCGCTCCCCGCGGCGCGGGCGCTCCTCGCCCCGGGCGGAACCTTGTGTGTGATCTCCTTCCACTCCCTCGAGGACCGGATCGTGAAACGGTTCCTCCGGCGGGAGGGCCTCGCCGGGCGGCTGGAGGTCCTCGCGAAGAAGCCGATCGTCCCAAGGGAGGAGGAGATCGCCCGCAACCCGCGGGCTCGGTCGGCCAAGCTCCGCGCGGGCAGGGTGCGCGAGGTCGGCCTCGACCCGGCCACCTGTCCCTGACCGACCTGTTCGCCGACCCTACCCTCGTTGCGTGAGGGGGTTTCGGGCCGGAGACGTGCCCCGGGGGGAGAGGGGCGAGCGCGGCCACCCTGCCCGCGCGGAGCTTGGCCGACCGAGCCCGCGGGTTGCGGGCGATCTCCTCCTCCCT
>DSBZ01000147.1 GCA_011057175.1 Candidatus Acetothermia bacterium | reverse complement strand
GGCTACGTAGCTCGCGCAGGATGTCCTGGAGGAGGCTCCCCCAGCCGCGTCCGCGGTGGGCGCCCCACGGGAAGAACAGGCACGCCAGGAACACAGCGCCGTCGCTCACCGGCCCCGCTGGGTAGGATCGCGCGTTGGGAAAGAAGCTCGGGGGACCGCACTGCGCGTAGCCAACGGCCTGGCCGTCGGCATAGAGGAGGCGGCCGCACTCCCCGAACTCCGCCCGCACCCGGCGGACCCAGGCGAGCTTCCGTTGGAAGGCCTCCGCTCGGTTCCCCGCCTTGGGATCAGCCCAGAGCTCAGGGTGTTCCGAATACAAGCAGTACTTGCTGCTCCACGGATGGGCCTCCCACTCCGGCGCCTCCCCCAGGTTCTCCTCGGTCAGGGGCGCGGTTCTGGTCTCCGGCGGCTCTCCGCAGGGCATCGGGAGCATTCGCATCGCTCCCTCCATCGGGCTAGTATGATACAGGATGTCGGGATTGAAGCGATTGCGGACCGAAGCGAGGTGGCTGTGTCCCCCAAGGTGATGGTGCTCGCGGTTCCAGGGGCGACGAGCGACTCCGCCGACCTGTGGCGTTGGGTCCCTCCCGACGTCCGCCAGCTTTCCGATGCGGACGACAAGCGGGCGATACCCGCGATCGCCCGCGATCCCAGGTTGACCTCCTCCATCGAGCACGCTGTGCGGGCAATCCCTACCCGGCACCAACTCGTGCTCGGTGATAGCCGGGTCATGAGCGACATCCCTGACGGGAGCGCCCATCTTGCCGTCACCTCGCCTCCCTACTGGACCCTCAAGGACTACCCAGACCGCGAGGACCAGCTCGGGCGAATCGCTGAGTACGAGAGGTTCCTAGATGAGCTCGATGAGGTCTGGCGTCACGCATTCCGCGTCCTCGTTCCGGGGGGACGGCTGGTGATCGTGGTGGGCGATGTCTGCTTGCCGCGGCGCCGTTTCGGCCGGCATGCTGTCGTACCCCTCCATGCGAGCATCCAGGAGCACTGTCGGGCAATCGGGTTCGATAACCTCGCCCCGATCATCTGGCACAAGATCAGCAACGCTGTGTTCGAAGTCGAAACAGGTTCACAATTCCTCGGCAAGCCCTACGAGCCCAACGCCATCATCAAGAACGACATCGAGTACATCCTGTTTCAGCGCAAGCCCGGCGGGTACCGGAAACCCAGTCTTGCCGCACGGCTGCTCTCCGTGATCCCCGAGACATGCCATCGGGATTGGTTTCAGCAGATTTGGACGATCGGCGGGGCCTCCACCCGTCGTCATCCGGCACCGTTTCCGCTCGCCCTTGCCGAGCGACTGGTAAGGATGTTCTCGTTTGTTGGTGATACGGTTCTGGATCCCTTCGCGGGAACTGGTACTACGAACGTCGCTGCCGCCCGCTGGGGGCGCAACAGCATCGGCTACGAGATCGAGCCGGACTACTTCGACATGATCTGCGACCGCGTCGCGGAGGCAGTCCAGCCCCAGCTTCCGCTCGCTCAAACCAGCCACCAAGGTGTGAGGACCTCCCCTGGATATAGGTCACTTGCTGACGCCAACGACCTCTGCGTTGAACCCAGCGAGACTGCGAGAGAGGGATGCGCCGCATGAGCGTAGCGCTCGTTATCGCAGCGGTGGTCTCGGCGCTGGGCACATGTGTTGTTGCCTGGTATGCGAGGCGGAGCTGGAGCCTACAGAGAGAGGTCCTGAACCTGCAGAGGGAGTTCAACGACTGGGTCAAGTCCGAAGCACAACCTGTTCCACATGTGGTCGACTGCTACCCAACGCTGGCCAGGAAACCTCCGCGGCTGAAGACCCAACTGCGGGTCGAGAACCCTGGGAAGAACACGATCTTCGTCAGATACATAAGGGTAGATGAATGGGAAGGCGTGCCAAAAGATGCTCTGCTGGCAGCGAACGCGTACCCGAAACCACGGGTGCATCCCAGCGTCCCTGGGGGACCGGCGGAAGAGCTTTCTGATGGTGCGGTGCCTCCAAGGGGTATTCGTGATCTCTACTTCGAGCTTAGGATCATCGACGTCGACTGTGCCAGCCGCGGGGTACAAGGCGGAGGAGATCTGTACTTCCGGGTCACATACGTTTCTGGCGGCAAGGAAGGCAGCATCAAGATCGGTCCCTACAAGGCGCTATAGGCTAATTGCGTCTTGGTCCATGTGGGCCTGATAGCGAGGGCGGGGCAGACGCGCCCGTGCAAGATCGTCCGGGGCCTGCTCACCGGGTCGCGTTACATGGCGGGCTGCTGCCGCACAACGATGGTCGGAGTTCGCTGGAGTACTGAACCCTGCTACAGGGAGTCGTCCGGGGGACCGTTCGTCTTTGGGTCGTCATCGTCTTCCGGCTCCAGAGGTCGATACAGACGGAGGAAGAACTCGCGGTTGCCGGCCGGGCCGAGGAGGGGCGAGGGGGTACTCCCCCGGACCGTCCAGTCTAGTTCCTGCTCGGCGAACGCGGCGACCCCGTCCACGGCCGCCTGATGCACGGCCGGATCGCGGACCACGCCCCGGCGCACCGCTTCCCGCCCGGCCTCGAATTGAGGTTTGACGAGGGCGATCACGTCTCCTCCCGGTTTCACGATCGTCGCGAGCGGCGGGAGAACGAGCCGGAGCGAGATGAACGACACATCGACCGTGGCGAGGTCCACCCTCTCCCCGATGTCCTCGGGCCGGAGGAAGCGCGCGTTCAGCCCTTCGTGCACGACCACCCGCGGGTCCCGGCGCAGTTTCCAGTCGAGCTGGCCCCGCCCGACGTCCAGGGCGTGTACCCGCTGCGCCCCGTGCTGCAGCAGGCAGTCCGTGAACCCCCCCGTGGAGCTCCCGACATCGAGACATACCTTGCCTTGTGGATCAACCCCAAACGCGGCGAGCGCGGCTTCGAGCTTGTCCCCGCCGCGGGAGGCGTAGCGAGGAGGGGCGGATACCTCGATCGCGGCGTCCATCGAGACCTGTGCTCCGGGTTTGTCGAGGAGGGTCCCCTCCACGCGCACGCGGCCGGCGCGGATCAGGGCCTGGGCCTGGGCCCGCGAGGGCGCTTCCCCTCGCGCGACGAGGAGGACGTCGAGCCGCTCTTTCCCTCCCTTCACCGCAACTCCTACGATCTCGGCGATGAACCGAAGGGCTTGGGCCTACCCCCTCTCGGCGACCACCTCCCCCGCCAGCGCGCGGTTGAACATGGAGAGCCCGTCAGCAAGGACCGCGCAAGCCTGGCGGAGGTCGTCCGCCTTGAGGACGTACGCCCCGCGGGCCTCGTCCCTCCCCAGCCCCGGCGTCACGTAGAACCCGGCTCCGGGAGCGAGCATCACCGTCTCCGGGCCGGGGTAGTCGGTGAGCATCCAGCGGATGAACGCCTCGGAATCCTCAACGGGAAGGCCCATCATCACGTAGAACGCTCCCTCCGGGACGCGGAACGTGATCCCGGGGATGTCGAGGAGCTCCCGGCAGAAGAGGTCCCGGCGCGTCCGGTACTCCCCGATCATCTCCTCGATCACGGCCCGATGGTCGGGATCGGCCATAAACGCGACCAGCCCCAGCTGCTCGAACGTGGGGGCGGAGAGGCGGATCGTGGCGCACTTGAGTGCCGCCGTCATCACGTCCCTGTTATGCGAGATGAGCGCCCCGATTCTGGCTCCACAGGCCGACAGGCGCTTGGAGATCGAATCCACGAGGATCGCCCGGTCTCGGATCTCGGGGAAGGCGAGGAGGCTCGTGTGGCCTCCCTCGTACACGAACTCCCGGTACACCTCATCGGAGATGATGAACAGATCGTTCTTGAGGGCGATATCGACCAACATCTCGATCTCCGCCTTCGTGTACACGACCCCGGTCGGGTTCCCCGGGTGGGAGAAGAGGATCGCCTTCGTGCGCGGGCCGATGAGGGCCTCGATCTCCGGGCGCGGCGGAAGGTGAAACCCCTCCTCGCGACAGGTGGTGATGGGCACGATCTCCACGTTGGTGAGGCGGGCGTAGCCGAGGTAGTTGGGGTAGAACGGCTGCGGGATGAGGACCTGGTCGCCGGGGTCGCAGGCGATCATCAGGGCGAACGTGATCCCCTCCGATCCCCCGATCGTGAGGAGGATCTCCTCCTTGGTCACGTGGAGGCCGCACTCCCCGTAGTAGCGGGCGAGCGCCTCCAGGGCCTCCGGGATCCCGGGGGATGGGGCGTAGCTGAGCACGTCGACGTTCGCCTCGCGCACCCCGCGCATGAACGCCTGTGGGGTGGGGATGTCCGGCTGGCCGATGTTCAGGTGGTAGACCTTCTTCCCCCGCTTCTTCGCCTCCACCGCGAGCGGATACAAGCGGCGGATCGGGGAGGCAGGGGCAGCAGCACTGCGAGCAGAGGGTTTAGGCATAATTGAGGACCCACACCTCCTTCGTGGCGGGGAGAACGTCGGGGATGATCTTCACCTCGGACTTCTCGAGCCGCACGATGGGCAGGCCAACCTCGTCCAGGAACTCCTCCACGGGCCGGATCGGCCAGTCCTTCACAACCTCGGTGCGGTAGTGCATCGGGATCACGACCTTGAGCTTGGGGAGCGAACGCACGACCTCGCTCGCCTCCTTGGCCCCGATCGTGAAGTGGCCACCCACAGGGAGGAGGGCCACCTCCACGTCCTGGAGAGGGCGGAGCTGCTCCGCATTGAGGGTGTGGCCGAGGTCGCCGAAGTGGGCGAGGGTCACCCCGTCCGCCGCGAACCGGAAGATGACGTCCTGCCCACGGTCGCGGCCTCCCTTCTGGTCGTGAAACGCAGGGATCCCGCGGAACGTGATCCCGCGGACGGTCTGCTCCCCGATCCCGCGGACGACCTGGGGCGATCCCTTGACCCGCTCCACTGCGTTGTGGTCGAAGTGGTCGTGGGACACGGTCACGATGTGGGCCGGGCCCTCCGGGGCCTTGTACGGCACCTTCTCCTCGTAGGGGTCGGTGATGATCACCGTGCCGTCGCTCGTTTCGATCCGAAAGCAGGCGTGACCAATCCATTGGAGCTTCACATTCGCCACCTCCTCGCGGAGCTACTCTATCCGAGCGGGGCGGGGGCCGGCAACCGGGCCAGCGCGCGGCGGAGAAGGCCATCGATGAGGTCGTCGTAGGGCAGCCCAGCCTCCCGAGCCGCGCGGGGGAAGAGGGACATCTCGGTCATCCCCGGGAGGGTGTTCAGTTCGAGGAGGTAGGGGGTCCCGTCGCGAGCGAGGCGGAAGTCGGTCCGGGATAGGTCCCGGCACCCGAGGAGGATGTGGGCCTGGACGGCCATCTCCTGGATGCGAGCGGTGAGCTGGGGAGGGAGCTCGGCCGGACAGGAAACGATGCACTCGCCGGGCGTGTACTTCGCTGTCCAGTCGAAGAGGTCGCCCTTCCTTGGCTTGACCTCGACGAGGGGGAGGGCTTCCGCCTCCCCGTCGCGCTCGACGACGGAGGCCGTGATGTCCCGGCCGGGGATGAACCGCTCGGCGAGGAACTCCCCGTACCTGGAGAGGAGTTCCTTTCCCACCTGTTCGAGCTCAGCGCTGTTCCGAGCCAGGTGTACCCCCACGCTCGACCCCTCCCGCCGCGGTTTGACGATGAGCGGGTACCCGAGCTCCGCGGCCTGGGATGCGCCCCCCTCCCGGTGCTCCCCGGTGACGTGGAACCAGTCGGGGACGGGAAGGCCCTTCCCCTGGAACGCCCTGCGGGACTCGACCTTGTCCATCCCCAGCGCTGAGGCAAGCGGGCCTGACCCCACGTACGGTTTGCCCATGAGGTCGAGGAGGAGCTGCACCGTTCCGTCCTCTCCGGCCCCCCCGTGGAGGATGTTGAACACAGCGGCGAACGAAGCCAGGCGCTGGGGAAGGCCGTCGTAGGTCTCGATCTCGATCAGTTCAGCGTCCCACCCCTTGGCGACGAGGGCAGCGTGGATGCGCCGACCGGAGAGGAGGGAGATCTCCCGCTCGGCGGACGTCCCGCCGCAGAGGACGGCGATCCGTGGTCCTGTGTTCACGTTCACATCCTGACCCGGGGCAGGGGAGTGGGGAAGGGCGCCCGTCCCCGCGGGATGCCGCCGCGGTCTCGCGACCACTCCCTCCCGCCCGCCGGGGGCTTCACGGCACGAGGCGGACGAGCGGGAACGGGCCCTCTCGCCGGTAGACCTCGGCCCGCGCGAACCGGGTGTGCCCGGCAAGCCCGTGGTGGAGCGCGCTCGCTTGCTCCATGACTCGGTGCAGGGCAAGCCCGCGAAGGGCGGGGGGGTCCGCCGAGCGGTAGCCGGGCACGGCGCGCTCCAGCTCCCCCGGCGCGATGGTTCGCTCGATCTGCTCAGCCGTGAACGCGTGTTGATAGGAAATGCACGCCAGCGCCTCTAGCTTCAGTTCCCAGACGGGGCCGATGTCCACCACGCAGTTGGGCTCCTCCGGCCAGAGGTGATAGAGCGTGGGGAGAGGGCAAGGTTGCGCAGAGGAGAGGTCCTCTTGGGCGAAGTCCCGGCCCGCCAGAGCGAGCGCCTCCAGGGTGAGCATCATCCCCATCCGCCGATCGGGATCGAGATCGTGCCAGGAACGCTCCGGATCCTGCATGATGACGATCCCAGGCCGGAACTCCCGGATCGTCTTGACGAGGCGCTTTTTCTGCTCGTAGGTGAGGTCGATCCCGCCGTAGGGGAGGTCGGCGAACTCCAACGTACACCCCAGCACGCCCGCCGCGCGCTCGAGGTCGGCGCGGGCCTCGGGACGCGCGAGCAAGAGCAGGGCGTGGGACCGTCCCCCGGCCCGGGCGTTTAGGGCGAGGGCCCCCGCGCAAGCGATGAGCTCGGCCCCGTAGTTGGCGATCAACAGCACGGCATGGCCAGACATGTTCTCTCCTTTCACCATTGCCACTGAAACTCGGCGACGAGGAACGTGTGGTCGGACGGCTTCTCCGCGCGGCGCGCCTCGCGGTCGATCCACGACCGAACCGACCTCTGGGCGAGCGGGCGCGTGGCCCAGATGTGGTCCACCCGCCACCCCACGTTGCGCTCGAGGGCCCCCGCCACGCGGTAGTCCCAGAACGTGTACTGCCCTGGCTCGCCCGGGTGGTGCTTCCGGAACACGTCCACGAACCCCCACGCCCGGACCCGCGCGAGGGCCGCCCGCGCCTCGGGGTGGAAGTCCACGTGGTTCACGAGCCTCTTGGGGTCGTGGACGTCGATCTCCTCCAGGGCGACGTTGAAGTCCCCGCACCAGAGGAGGGGCTCCTCGGGGGAGAACTGGCGCGCGAAGTAGTCCCGCATCCGCGCGAGCCACTCCAGCTTGTAGCTGAACAGCGGCGAATCCACGGACTGCCCCTGGGGGACGTACGTGTTCACGATCGGGATCCCCGCGACCGTGGCCCGGATCAGGCGCGCCTCGTCGGGAGGGCCCCCGTCGTCGAGCCCGTAACGGATATCCGCGGGCTCGGCCCGGCTGGCGAGGGCGACCCCGGCGTGGGCCTTCTGCCCGCGAAAGAGGATGTGGTAGCCCCGCTCCCGAAAGAACTCCGCCGGGAAGTCGGGGTCCCGAACCTTCGTCTCCTGGAGGCAGAGGACATCGGGCTTCTCCCGATCGAGCCAGTCGGCGAGGAGGGGGAGCCGGGAGCGGACGGAGTTGGCGTTGAACGTGGCCACCTTGAACATGGGCCTATCCTACCCCAGGAGGCGGCGGTAGAAGTCCGGGCGACGGTCGGCGAAGAGGTCGTTGAGCTGGGTGAGGTGCTTGTCCCGCGCCTGCGCGGGGTCGATCTCGATGACCCGCACGTCCTCCGCGTCCGGCGGGGCGTGCGCGAGGACGTCGCCGTTCGGAGCCACGATCTGAGAGAGACCGGTGAAGCGGAGCATCTCCCCCGTGCGCGCCTCGCTCCCGATCCGGTTCGCGGTCACGGTGAAGACGCGGTTCTCCATCGCCCGCACCCGCATCGTGAGCTGAGCGAGCCCCGGCATGACGAGGTTCGCAGGATGGGCGATGAGGTCGGCCCCCTGGAGGGCGAGGGCGCGGGCCGCCTCGGGGAAGAGATGATCGTAGCACACGAGGAGCCCGACCTTGGCCTTCCCGATGTCGGCGACCGCGAACGGGAGATCCCCCGGAGCGAAGAGGTGCTTCTCCTTGTAGAAGAGATGTACCTTCCGGTACCGGGCGACGAGGCCGGATGGGCCCACGAGGACCGCTGCGTTGTAGACGTGGCCGTCCGCCTTCTCCGCGAGCCCGGCGGCGATGTGGCAGCTCTTCTCGTGCGCGAGGGCGATGAGGCGGGCCGTGGTGGGTCCCTCCGGCACCGGCTCGGCGAGCTCCTGGGCTGAGGCGAACTGGTAGCCCGTGGCGAATAGCTCCGGGAGCACCCACAGGTCGCCCTGGTCGGGGGAGATGAGCTCCGCGACCCGCTCCAGGTTCCGCTCCACCTCCCCGAACTCCGGCGCGAACTGCACGTACCCCACGCGCATGAGGGGAACTGTAGCGGCCCGAGGTGCTCCTTCAACCCTCCTTGGGTCGTCGCACGAACAGGCCCCTATCCCCCCCAAGGATCGGTACCATTCGGGTCATGGCGATAGAGGTGAGTGGGGAGAGGTTCGAGGAGCTGGTGCGGGAAGCGTTGGCCGAGCTTCCCACCGAGTTCCGCCGGTACCTGAACGGGCTCGAGGTCCGGGTCGAGGACTACCCGGACGACGAGCTGATGGCCGAGTGGGGCCTCGTCCCCCCCGACTACCCGTTCGGGATGTACGAGGGGCCAACGCTCCCGGATGTGGACACCCCGGGCGACTTCCCGGGAACGATTGTCCTCTACCGGCGCCCCCTGGAGCAGTGGTGTCGGACCGAGGACGAACTGGGGGACCAGGTGCGGCGGACGGTGTACCACGAGCTCGGGCACCGGTTCGGCTTCTCCGACGAGGGGATGCTCGACGAGCTCCGGGGCGGGGTGGGAGTGCCGTGGTCGGAGGAGGAGCACCGGGCGGAAGCGCTGCGCCACCTCCGCCAGGCGGAGCACGACCTCGCGGCAGCGGAGACCCTGCTCGCGGCAGGCCGGAACGACTGGGCGCTCGACGCGGCCCTCGCCGCCGCGGATCGCGCCCTGCGGGCATTCCTCCTCGCCTGGGGGGGGGACCCGGAGGCGATCGGGCACGATGGGATCCCCGACCTCCTCGCCCGGGCCGTCCACCACGACCCCGCGTTCCGCCGGTTCCGCCCGCTCCTCCGTTTGAATGGGATCTCGCTTGACATGGGCGAGGCCGGAGCGCCTCCTCCCGCAGCCCGGGTCCGCCCCACCGTCGCCCGGGACGCGGTGGCCCACGCTCACGACCTCGTGGCCGAGGCGCGCGCGGCTCAGGGGGGAGGATGAGCGAGCGGTTCGCGGCCGAGGTCGGGGGGACGCGGCTCGTCCTCCTGCGCGGGGACATCACGACGCAGGACGTGGACGCGATCGTGAACGCGGCCAACCCCGAGCTCACGCCGGGAGGAGGGGTGTCGGGGGCGATCCACCGCGCGGGCGGACCGGCCCTCACCCGGGCCGCGGCGCAGATCCGGCGGGAGCGGGGGCCGCTCCCCACGGGCGAGGCGGTGATCACCCCCAGCGGGAAGCTCCGGGCGAGGTGGGTCATCCACACCGTAGGGCCGGTCTGGCGCGGGGGCCGCCACCGGGAGGCCGACCTCCTCGCCCGCGCCTACCGCTCCTCGCTCGCACTCGCCGTGGCCCACCTCCTGCGCTCGATCGCGTTCCCCAGCATCTCGACCGGGGTCTACGGGTACCCGGTGGAGGAGGCAGCTCCGGTCGCCCTCCGCGCGGTGCGCGGGTTTCTCCGCGCCCACCCCCAGGCCCTCGACGAGGTCCGGTTCGTCCTCTTCTCCGCGGGCGACCTCGCCGCGTACCGACAGGCGTGGGAGGGGCTCCCCGCCGAGGCCCCCGACCCGTGAGCGGCCGGTCCGGCAGGGCTCCCGGGAGGGAGCGGGGAGAGGTACTGGGGTTACAATCGCCTCCCATGGCCCAGGTCAAGCCGTGCAAGCGCCGGGAGACGGTCCAGGCGGTCTTCCCCGATGACCGTGCGTTCGAGGGACCTGCTGGGACTCCGTTGGCGGACTTCGTCCTGGCGGCGTACCCCGAGCCCCAGGTTCCGGCGGTGGCTGCGATCGTGGATGGGGGGCTGCGGGAGCTCTCGTTCCCCCTCCGCGAGGACGCTGAGGTGCGCCCCGTGTTCCTCACCGACTCGGAGGGGATCCGGATCTACACCCGTTCGCTGAGCTTCCTCCTCGCTGCTGCGGTCCATGCCCTGTTCCCGGAGGCGCGCCTGATCATCGACCATTCCGTCCCGTTTGGGGGGTACTACTGCCGCGTCGTGCGGCGGCCGCTGTTCACCGTGGACGAGCTGGCGCGCATCGAGGCCCACATGCGGGAGCTCGTGCGAATGGACGCCCCCATCGTTCGGGAGGAGGTTCCCCTCGCCGAAGCCCAGGCCCGCCTCCGCGCCCAGGGCCTCACCAACAAGGCGGAACTCCTCATGCAGGGGGGGATCGGAGGCATGGTCCCCCTCTATCGGCTCGGGCAGTTCGAGGACTATCTGTTCGGGCCGATGGTGCCTTCGGCCGGTTTCCTGCGCTGGTTCGCCCTCGCCCCCTACCCGCGGGGGTTCATCCTCCGCTTCCCCCGCCGCGAGCGGCCGACCGAGCTCGCCCCGGCCGAGGACTACTCCGCGCTCCTCCAGGTGTTCGAGGAATACGGGCATTGGCTGGATCTCCTCGGCGTCTACGATGCGTACACCGTCAACGAGGCAGTGCGCACGGGGCGGATGACGGAGCTGATCCTCGTCTCGGAGGCCCTCCACAACCAGCGCATCGCCCGGATCGCCGAGATGATCGCAGCACACCCATCTTCCCCGCGGCTGATCCTCATCGCTGGTCCCTCCTCCTCGGGGAAGACCACGTTCACCAAAAGGCTCGCGATCCAACTCCTCTCCCTCGGGCTGCGGCCCTACCCCGTGTCGATGGACGACTACTTCCTGCCCCGCGACGAGATGGCCCGCCGTGGCCTCACCGACTTCGACGACATCTCGGCGGTGGAGGTGCCCCTCTTCCAGCGCCAGATGGAGGAACTGCTCGTGGGGAAGGCCGTGCGCCTGCCGCGGTTCGATTTCGCCACGGGTCACCGCGAGGAGGGAAGCGAGCTCAAGTTGAAGAAGGACGGGATCCTCCTCGTCGAGGGGCTGCACTGCCTGAACCCGCAGCTCCTTCCCCTGGGAGTCGAGGAGCAGTCGTTCCGCATCTACGCCTCGGCCCTGACCCAGCTCAACCTCGACGACCATGTGCGGATGTCGACCACCGACACCCGGCTCCTGCGGCGGGTGGTGCGGGACGCTGCGTACCGCGGCTACACTGCGGAGGACACGCTGCGGATGTGGGACAACGTGCGGCGGGGGGAGAAGCGGTTCGTGTTTCCCCACCAGGGGCGAGCCGACGTGATGTTCAACTCCGCCCTTGTCTACGAGTGGAACGTCCTCCGGTCCCGGGCGGAGCCGCTGCTCCTCCAGGTGCGGCACCCGCGGCTGCGGCTGAGGGCGGAGCGGCTCCTCGACGAGCTGCGATGGTTCGTCCCCTACCCAGGGGAGGAGATCCCCGCAACGTCCATCCTCCGCGAGTTCATCGGGGGAGGGATCCTCGCCGCGTACTACCCGAGCCCGTTCGAGCGGGCGACATGGAGGAGGGAGACATGAACGCGATGAGTCCCTGGAAGCGCTTGGGTGAAATCCAGGAGCAGATCCTGCATGGCGACGGGGCGTTCCTGGTCGCGGTGGACGAGCACGGGCATCCCAACGCGATGACGATCGGCTGGCTCCAGGTTGGGACCGTGTGGTCACGGCCGGTGTGCCTCGTCCTGGTGAGGCCATCGCGCTACACCCACAGCTGCATCGAGGCAAGCGGGTCGTTCACAGTGAACGTGCCCCGGGGGACGATGGCAGAGGAGCTCGCGTTCTGTGGGAGCCGCTCCGGGCGGGAGGTGGACAAGTTCGCCGCGCTGGACTTGGGCACGGTGCCAGGAACGAAGGTCAAGGCTCCCCTCCTCGCCGACTGCGCCGTGGCCTACGAGTGCCGCGTTGTCGCCCGCGCCGAGCTCAAGCCGGGGGGGCTCCTCGACGAGGGCATCCGGGCCAAGTACTACCCACGGGGCGACTTCCACACGCTCTTCTTCGGGGACATCGTCGCCGCATGGGAGCTCAGCGCCTGAGAATGCCATTCACCGCCGAGCTCGCCGCGGGAAGGCTATAGCGTTGCCCTTCATCCCCGACGGTTTCCCCCCGCTCCAGCGTCGGGGCTTGTCCCCGACGGCCGTTGGGTCCAGCAAAGGGCCGTCAAACTCAACGTGCTCGACCGTTATGAAGCGCGGTTCGTCGCGCCCACATCGGGACTCCGTGTGCCGCAGGTCCGCGAACCTCGGGATTGGCACACAGCCTTTCTGTGAGCTGGTCTACTCCTTCTCCTCCCCAGGGATGGGTGCCTCCGGCTCAGGTTCACCAAGCGAGCCGATCCCGCCGAACGAGATCCCGAATCCGAAGAACGGCGCCCGTAGGTCGAGCTTGGGCCCGGCGATCTCGCGCTCCCCTTCCTCCCACTGGCCGGGGAAGGCGAGGAAGTACCCGCCCCATCCCTCGATGGCGAGCCAGGGGAAGAGCTGGATCTGGAGCCGCAGGTACGGCAGGCACCCGACGAACCCCAGGTCGAACTCGCTGAGCGGCGGCTGGGCGAGGGCATCGGCGAAGTCCACCGGGACGCGAGCACGCGCCTTGAGGGTCAGCTCTCCTCCGCCGAGGGCGGTCCCGAACGCGAGGATCGCGCTGGCCCCGGCCTGACGGGGGATCTCGATCAGGAACCCGCCAAAGCCGAAGTCGAGGTCGGTGCGCTTCTCCCCGTGGACGACGGAGGTCGTCCCCCCGAACCCGAGCCCGCCGAACACCGCTCTGCCGAGGACTGACCCACCGCCACCTGTTCCGCGGCCGCGAACGCGCCGATACCCACCACGAGTACGATTGCCAACATCCTTTGCACCATCGTTCCCTTCTCGAACACAGCCGAAAGCCGCAACTTGAGGGCGATTCTACCGGACTTTCCAACTCATGACCCGCGACTGTGTTGGCCCCAAGGGATGAACTCCCCCCGGCCCGGTTGGGAGAGGAACTCCCCATCCCGGGCGAGCCACTCGCCTCGCGAGAGGACGCCGACAACTCGACCGCGGACCGCGAGCCCCTCGTAGGGGGAGAAGTCGGTCTGCATGTGGAGATCCTTGGCGCGGATCGTCCACTCCTCCCCAGGGTCGAGGAGGACGAGGTCGGCATCCGCGCCAGCCCGGATCGCGCCTTTCCGTGGCCAGAGGCCGAACGCCCGCGCTGGGCCTTCCCCCAGGTACCATGCCAGGTCGCGGAGGCCGATCCGACCCTGGGCCACCCCCTCTGAACGGAGGAGCGGGAGGAGGAGCTCGACCCCCGGAAGCCCCGAGGGAAGCCGGGCCGGGTCGTCCCGGAACGGGTCCTTCTGGGCG
>DSBZ01000124.1 GCA_011057175.1 Candidatus Acetothermia bacterium | reverse complement strand
CTTCGGTTCCATCCGCCCTCACCCCCCAGGAGGTGGAGGTCGTCCTCCGCGCCCGAGGGATGCCCCCCGAGCTCCGCGCCCTCGTGCGCCGCTACTTCGAACTCATTGGAGGGAACCCGTGATCACGAAGGAAGACCTGGTTCAGGCCCAGGAAGCGTTCAAGGCCCTGCGGGAGAGGTTGGCGGCGGTCATCGTCGGCCAGGAACGAGTCGTCGAGGTCGCGCTGTGGGCGATCCTTGCCCGCGGCCACGTCCTCCTCGAGGGGGTGCCCGGGCTGGGGAAGACGCTCCTCGTGCGCTCGCTCGCCCGGGCGCTCGGGCTCTCGTTCTCCCGCATCCAGTTCACCCCCGACCTCATGCCCGCCGATATCCTGGGCACGAACGTGTTCTCCGGGGACGGGTTCCGGTTCCTGCCGGGGCCGGTGTTCGCCCACGTCGTGCTCGCCGACGAGGTGAACCGCGCCACGCCGAAGACCCAATCCGCCCTGCTGGAGGCGATGCAGGAGGGGCAAGCCACGATCGGCACCGAGACCCACCCTTTGCCGGTCCCGTTCACCGTGCTCGCCACCCAGAACCCGATCGAGATGGAGGGGACCTATCCCCTCCCCGAGGCCCAGGTGGACCGGTTCCTGTTCAAGGCCGAGGTGGGGTTCCCCGATGAGGAGGAGCTCGTGGAGATCGTGCGTCGGAACACGGAGGGAGAGGGGATCCACCTTCCCGAGCCCGTCCTCTCCGAGGACGCGGTGCGGCGGGCCCAGGCCGTGGTGGCGGAGTACCCCGTGCCGCGGCCGCTCATCGAGTACGCGGCGGCGCTGGTCCTCGCCACGCACCCCAGGAGCCCCACCGCGCCGGAGGCGGTGAAGCGTTACGTCCAGTACGGGGCGAGCCCCCGGGGGAGTCTCGCCCTCGTGCTGGGCGCCAAGGCGCGGGCGTTCCTCGCCGGCCGCTACCACGTGGCAGTGGAGGACATCCAGGTCGCGCTCCGCCCGGCCCTCGTCCACCGGATCATCCCCAACTTCCGCGCCGATGCCGACGGCGTATCCGTCGCCGAGCTCGTGGCGGAGGCGGGGAGGGCGGTCCGGGCACCATGACCGACCCGCTCCTCTCGCCCGGGGAGCTGAGGGCCCTCGCGCGGGCCCGCCTCACCCTGCGCCGTCCGGCCGGCGTGCTGCCCGGCGGGCACCTCGCCCGCCGCCGAGGGACATCGCTGGAGTTCGCCGACCACCGGCCCTACCAGCCGGGGGACGACTTCCGGCTCATCGACTGGGCGGTGTACGCCCGCCACCGGCGGTTGGTGACGAAGACGTTCGCCCATGAGGTCGAGGCGCCGCTGTACGTCCTCCTCGATGCGAGCCGCTCCATGGCGGAAGGGCGCAAAGACCTGTTCAGCAGACGGCTCGCAGCGGCCCTCCTCTTCGTCGCGTACCGGGGGCAGGACCGGTTTGCCCTGTGTCCGTTCCGGGATCGTCCCGCTTCTGCCCCCAACCCGCGGCGGGGGCGGGTCGCCCTCGCGGCCGCGTTCCAGTCGCTCCTCAACCTGTCCCCCGACGGGGAGACCGACCTCTCGGGATCCCTCGCTGCCTGGGCTGAGGCGAGGCCCGAGCCGGGCCTGTGCGTCGTGATCTCGGACTTCCTCTCCCCGGATGGGTACCGGAACGGGCTCCGCTCCCTCTGCCACGGTCGGCACGCCGTGGCCGCAGTGCAGGTCCTGTCCCGCGCGGATCTCGATCCGCCTCGACTGGGGGAGGTCCGGCTCCTCGATCTCGAGACCCACCGCGGGAAGTCCCTCATCCTCGGGGTCGGCGCGGCCCGCGCCTACCGCGAGGTCTTGCGAGAGTGGAACGAGGGATTGGCCGATGCGTGCCGCGAGATGGCGACCCCCTACTTCCTGTTCCGGAGCGAGGCCTCGCCGGTCGAGGCCGCGCTGGAGCTCCTCGCGGGGTGGGGCCGGTGAGCTTCCTCGTCCCATGGGGGTGGGCGTGGGTTGCGGGAGCGGTGGTGGTCGCGCTCCTGTACTTCTTTCGCCGTCGGGACAGGGAACACCCCGTGTCGGCGCTCTTCCTGTGGGAGAGGATCCCTCCCGACCGGGCGAGCCGCCTGGAGCGGATGGTGGCGCGGTTCGACCTCCTGCTCCTCCTCCAGCTCCTGGCGGTGGTCCTGTTCGCGTTCGCGCTTTCTCATCCCCTCCTGCGGGTGCCGCGGCGGGCCGGAGCGACGGCGATCATCCTCGATGCGTCGGCGTCGATGGCGGGTCGGAGCGACGAGGCCCTGACGCACGCGCGGCGGCTCGCCGCCGAGTCCTCCGGGCCGTGGGCGGTCGTGGCGTGGGCCGATCCGCCCTGGGTCCTCGTCCCTCGTACCGAGAACCGGAACGAGGTCTTGGCCCTCCTCGGCGGGTACGGCCCGACCCTCGGGGGGCGTTCCCCCCTCGGGCAGGCCCTCGCCCTCCTCCCGGGTGGGTTTACCCGCACCGTGATCATCACCGACGATCCCCCGGCCGACCCCGGCGTGGAGGTCGTCGCCCTTCCCCCGCGGGACAACCTCGCGATCGTCGCGTTCTCCGTTCGGCCCGCCCTCGATGGGACGGGGTACGAGGCGCTGGTCCGTGTGCGGAACGACACCCCCCGCTACCAAGACGTCCAGGTGGCCGTCCATGCGGGAGCGGGGAGCGTCCTTTCCTCCCGGCTCCTCCCGCCGGAAGGCGAGGACCTGTTCATCTTCCAGCTCGGCCTCGTCCCGCCGGGGCTGCGGGCGGAGCTCCTCCCCGCGGACGGCTTCCCGTGGGACAACGTGCGCTACTACGCCCTCGACGGGGCGAGCACGGTGCGCGTGGGCTGGGTGGGGGAGGAGGACCGCTACCTGTGGGCGGCCCTCCAGGCGGCCCTTCCCGCGGAGCGCGTTGCCGAAGGGCCATGGGACCTCCTCGTCGCGGTGCGAACGGCGCTCGCCGCCCCCCTGGCGGGGCCCGTGCTCCTCGTGGGGGCGAGCTCGCCTGAGGCGGAACTGGGTGCACCCGTGCCAGCGGGTCCGATCCGGGGCGCGGACTCGCTCCTCCTCCGCCACGTCGTGCCGGAGGGGTTGCGCGCCGACGCGGTGCATCCCGCCCGGCTTCCCATGGATGCGGTGGTCGACCTGTGGGCGGGGAGCGAGCCCGCCCTCGCCCGCTGGGAGGGGGACGACGGGCGGCGGGCCCTCCTCGCCCTCGACCTCACCCGATCCAACCTCCCCGTGGTCGTGGACTTCCCGATCCTCCTCCGCAACCTCCTCATGTGGCTCCTTCCCTATCGGTCCCGGCCAACGCTCATCGTGGGCGAGGCCCTGCCCCTCGCCCCGGGGACGGAGGTCGTGACCCCCACGGGAAGGGTGAGCGAGGTCTGGGTCCCCGATCGGCCTGGGCTGTACGAGCTCGTCGGCGAGGGGCGGCGCGAGGTCCTCGCGGTGAACGTGCCCTACGACGAGTCCCTCCCCGCGGGGGCCGCAGCGCGCGCCGGCCCGACCGGGGCCCGGGCCGTTGCCGACCTCGTCGCCTGGCCGTGGCTCGCCCTGGGGGCGTTCATCCTGCTCGTCGCGGAGTGGGGCCTTGCCCTGCGGAGGGGAGGGTGATGCGGTTCCTCGTCCCGTGGGCCCTCGCCGGACTCGTCCCCGCCCTGGTCGTGGGCGCCCTCTCCTTCCGTCGGCGTGCCCTCGTCGGCCGGGCGCTGACGCTGGCCCTCCTCTCCCTCGCCCTGGCCGGCCCCGAGGTCGCCCTCCGCCGGGCCGGGGAGGCGGTGATCTTCCTCGTCGACCGCTCGGCGAGCGTGGGCGAGGAGGCGGCGTCCGCCCTCTCCGAGCTCGCCGCCTCCGTCCTCGCCCGCGGGGGGGAGGTCGGGGTGATCGAGTTCGCCGACGGGGCGGAGGTCCGGCGCTGGCCCTCCGTGGGCGAGATCCCGAGCGGAGGCGCACTTCGCCCCACGGGCACCGACATCGGAGCGGCGGTGGACCTCGCCCTCGCCCTCGCCCCGGACGGGCCGACCCAGGTCGTCCTCCTCTCCGATGGCCGGGCCACCACCGGGGACGCCCTCGCCGCCGCGAGCCGGGCCCGGTCCCGCGGGATCCCCGTCCACGTCTACCCCGTGGGACGGAGCGACCTCCTGCGGGTGGTCGAGTTCCGCGGCCCGGCGGAGGCGCCGTTGGGCACGATCGCCCTCGACGTGGCCATCGAGGCGAGCGAGCCCACCACGGCTGTGGTCCGCCTCCACCGCGGGGGGGAGGAGATCCGCGCCTCGGTGATCGATCTCCCCCGCGGCCGGACCCGCCTTTCGTTCGCCGACCGGCCCCCGGACGTGGGGTTCCACGTCTACCGGGTCGAGGTGGAGGCAGATGGGGACGGGATCGTGGGGAACAACGCCCTCAGCTGGGGGGTGGCGGTGGGCGAGGCGGCCCGCGTCCTCGTCGTCGGGCCCGCGCCGAGCGCGGTGGACGGTCTCCTTTTCGCCGCTGAAGTCCCATTCCGCCGTCGGACCTCCCTCGCTCCCGAGGACCTGGCCGGCGTCGGCCTCGTGGTCCTCGACGATCATCCGCTGGGCCTGTTGGGTCCGCGGACCCTCGCTGCACTCCGATCCTACGTCGCGGGCGGCGGAGGGCTCCTCGTGGTTCAGGGCCGCCAGGCCGTGGCCGGCCACCTGGGGCGCGTGGAGGAGCTCCTCCCCGTGACCTACACCGTCCCCGAGCGGATCCAGGAGGCGACAGCGGCGGTCGTGTTCGTGCTCGACCGGTCCTCCTCCATGTCCGGCACGGCCGAGGGCGTGGTGAAGATCGACCTCCTCAAGGAGGCGGCGGCCGCGGCGGTGGAGGTGATGCCGTCGGAGGATGTCGTGGGCGCGATCGCGTTCGACCGCTATCCGCACTGGCTCGTCCAGCCCGGCCCTGTGTCTGAGATACGGGACGCCCTCTTCGCGGCCCTGCGCGGGCTCACCGCGAGCGGGGGCACGAACGTGTTCCCCGCCCTCGCCGACGCGGTGGAGGCCCTTCTCCCCCTCGACGTGCGCGTGCGGCATGCGGTCGTGATCTCCGACGGGAAGACGATCGTTGACGAGGAGATCCTCGCCCAGCTGCGGTCCGCGGTGCCCGAGGCCGGGATCGGGGTCACCACGATCGCCATCGGCGCTGATGCCGACCTGTCGATCTTGGACGAGCTCAGTGCGCTTGGAGGGGGGCGGTCGTACCTCTTGGCCTCGATGAGCGACCTCCGGCCGGTGCTCGTCCAGGAGACGGAGCGCGTGGCGCGGCCCCGGTTCATGGAAGTGCCGACCCCGGTGCTTCCCGGCCCCGGCGCGGCGGCGTTCCCCCTCTCCGCGGCCCTCCCACCGCTTGCCGGGTACACGCTCACGTTCCCCAAGCCCACCGCCGATGTAGCGTTCCTCTCCCCGGCGGGGGACCCCCTTGTCGCGCGGTGGCAGCTCGGCCTGGGGCAGGTCGCGGTGCTCAACACCGACCTCGCCGGGATCTGGAGTGTGAACTGGCTCTCCTCCCCGCAGCTTGGGGAGTTCTGGGGGACCCTCCTCGGGCTCCTGTGGGGGGAGCGGCAGGCCGTGCGCGTGGACTGGGAAGTGTCCGGCGCCACCCTCCGCCTCGGGGTGGAGGCGAGCGAGGGCGGGCGGTGGGCCAACGGCCTTGCCCTCGCCGGCGAGCTCGTCGGCGAGGGGCGGCGCGAGGTCCTCGCCTTCGCCCAGACCGCACCGGGGCGGTACGAGGCCTCCCTCCCCGTGCCCGGGTCCGGGGCCTACGTCCTCACCGTGGCCGAGCCCTCCGGCCGCTACGGAGGCACGTTCCCCGTGGCCCTCCCCTACCCCGCCGAGCTCGCCGCGTTCGGTCCCGACCACGACGGCCTGCGCGAGATCGCCCGCCTCGCCGGCGGGGAGGTGGTCGGGGACGAGATCCTCCCTCCACCATCTGGGGCCGGACGGGACTGGACCCCCATCGGGCGGGCCCTCCTCTGGGCCGGGGCGTCGTGCCTCTTCCTCGACCTCGGGCTCCGCAAGCTCCTCGTGTAGGCCACGCGCCCGGCCTTCCTTCCGGTTGTCGCGTTCGGTCCAGGTCGCTACCATCCCAAGGGCCATGGCACGGCGTGGGAAGGCCGCGGGAGCGGGCGAGGCCGGGGCGGTGGGACCGGCGCCAACCTGGGTTTCGAGCCCCGGCTCTGGGCGGCCGCCAACGCCCTGCGGGGCTCCATGGACGCGGCGAGATACAAGGACGTCGTGCTGGGGCTGATCTTCCTCAAGTACATCTCCGACGCGTTCGAGGCCCACCACGCCAAGCTCGAGGCCGAGCGCGCCGAAGGGGCCGACCCCGAGGACCCCGACGAGTACCGGGCGGAGAACATCTTCTGGGTGCCACCTGAAGCCCGCTGGTCAGAACTCCAGAAAAACGCCCGCCAGCCCGCCATCGGGGAGCTCGTGGACCGGGCGATGGATGCGATCGAGCGCGCCAATCCCTCCCTCAAGGCCGTGCTCCCCAAGGACTACACCGCGGGGGCCCTCGACAAGCAGCGCCTGGGTGAGCTCATCGACCTTATCACCAACATCCACCTGGGCGGCGCCGAGAACGATGCCCGCGACATCCTGGGCCGGGTCTACGAGTACTTCCTCGGCCAGTTCGCCACCGCCGAGGGCAAGAAGAGCGGTGAGTTCTACACCCCCCGCTGCATCGTGAAGCTCCTCGTGGAGATGCTGCGCCCCTACAAGGGCCGGGTCTACGACCCCTGCTGCGGCTCCTCCGGCATGTTCGTCCAGTCCGAGGAGTTCATCCGGGCCCACGGCGGGCGCATCGACGACATCAGCATCTACGGCCAGGAGCTGAACTACACCACCTGGCGGCTGGCCAAGATGAACCTCGCCATCCGGGGGATCGATGGCCGGATCGAGCAGGGCGACTCGTTCGCAAACGACCGCTTTCCCGACCTCAGGGCCGACTACATCCTGGCCAACCCGCCTTTCAAGATGAAACGCTGGGGCGGTGAGCACCTGCAAGAGGACAAGCGCTGGAAGTACGGCGTCCCGCCCACGGGCAACGCCAACTTCGCTTGGGTGCAGCACATGATCCACCACCTGGCGCCCACGGGCCTTGCGGGCTTCGTGCTCGCCAACGGCTCCATGTCCTCCAACCAGTCAGGCGAGGGCGATATCCGCAAGAACATCATCGAGGCCGACCTGGTGGACTGCATGGTGGCGTTGCCCGAGCGACTGTTCTATTCAACGATGATCCCGGCCTGCCTGTGGTTCCTCGCGCGGGATAAGACGGGCCGGCCTCCCGCCGGGCAGAAGAAGCCCCTGCGCGACCGCCGCGGTCAGGTGCTCTTCATCGATGCCCGCAAGATGGGCCGCATGGTGAACCGCACCCACCGGGAGCTCACAGATGAGGACATTCGGAAGATCGCCAGCACCTACCACGCCTGGCGTGGCGAGAAGGACGCCGTCAAGCAAGAAGGACTGCGGCGACGAACTTATGTACAGTGACGAACCCTTCGCAGTGGAGATGCTGCCGTGAACCACAGTGGAATCGTCAACTTCCTTTGGGGCGTCGCGGACCTGATCCGCGACACTTTCAAGCGCGGCAAGTACCAGGACGTGATCCTCCCGCTCACCGTCCTGCGCCGTCTCGACTGCGTCCTGGCGCCGACCAAGGAGAAAGTGCTCCAGACCCACGCGCGTCTCAAAGGTAAACTCGAGAACCTCGATCCCCAGCTTCGCGCAGCATCGGGCTTCGCCTTTTACAACACCTCCCGCTACGACTTCGAAAAGCTCTTAGCCGATGCGCCGCATCTGGCGGCTAATCTTCGCAACTACATCGCCGGCTTCAGCCCCAACATGCGCGAGGTCCTGGAGCGCTTTGACTTCGACAACACGATCTCAAAGCTCGACGAGGCTGGGCTCCTCTACAAAGTCCTCGAGCGCTTCAAGAACGTGGATCTGCACCCCGACCAGGTGGACAACCCCACGATGGGGACGATCTTCGAAGAGCTAATCCGGCGATTCAACGAGGCGCTGAACGAGAACCCCGGAGAGCACTTCACCCCGCGCGATGTGGTGCATTTGATGGTCGACCTCATGCTGGCCGGGGATGAAGACCGGATCCGCCGCAAGGGCATTGTCTGCACCGTGTACGACCCCTGTTGCGGCTCCGGCGGCATGCTCATGATCACCAAGGAGCACATCACCATCGGCTGGCGGCGTAATGGCGAGGTGGTCCGCGGCCCAATCAATCCTGAGGCAGAGATCTATCTGTTCGGCCAGGAAGTGAATCCCGAGACATGGGCGGTGGCAAAGTCCGACCTGTTCATGAAGGACCCCACCGGCCGCGACGCCGACAACATCGCGTTCGGCAGCGTTCTTTCCAATGACAAACATGCCGGCCGCAGCTTCGACTACCTGATCGCCAATCCCCCGTACGGCAAGGACTGGAAACGCGACGAGGAAGCCGTCCGGGCAGAACACGAGCGCGGCGCGAGTGGCCGCTTCGGTTCGGGGCTGCCGCGCATCAGCGATGGGCAGCTCCTCTTTCTGCTGCACATGCTCTCGCACATGAAGGAGCCCAAGGAAGACGGCTCGCGGGCCGCCATCATCATGAACGGCTCCCCCCTCTTCACTGGTGATGCAGGGGCCGGCGAAAGCGAGATCCGCCGCTACGTGCTCAAGCATGACCTGCTCGAGGCCATCATCGCCCTACCCGAGCAGCTCTTCTACAACACCGGCATCGCGACCTACGTGTGGGTGTTGACCAACCGCAAGGCGCCCGAGCGCCGGGGCAAGGTGCAGCTCATCGATGCATCGTCGTTCTGGGTTCCCATGCGCAAGAGCCTGGGCGACAAGCGGCGCGAGATCCCACCCGAGAAAGCGTGGGACATCGTGAAAATCCTCAAGGACTTCAAAGATGGAGACACTCGGATCGTCGAGAAGGACGGCAAGCGCGAAGAGGTGGTGGTCAGCAAGGTCTTCCCTACGACACACTTCGGCTATCGCAAGATCACGGTACAGCGCCCCCTGCGGCTGAACTTCCAAGCTTCGCCGGAGCGCATCGCCAGGCTCGAGGAGGAGCGAGCGTTCCAGGCGCTGGCCGATTCGAAGAAGAAGGGGACTACGGGCGACAAGGAGCGTGCGGAGGGACGCGCCCTGCAGGAGCGGATCCGGAGCCTGCTGCACGCTTTACCGGAGACGCTGTTCAAGGATCGAGCTGAGTTCGATAAGGTCCTGGAGGCGGCGGCACGCCAGGCGGAGGTGAGGCTCCCGGCGTCGGTAAAGAAGGCGATCCTCTCGGCGCTCTCGGAACGGGACGAAACGGCGGAGGTCTGCCGGGACAAGAACGGCAATCCAGAGCCCGATCCTGAGCTCCGCGACACCGAGAACGTGCCGCTCCCTCCGGGCGACGACCCGGCGGATGCTCAAGGAATCCCGCAGAGCGTGCGCGAGTTCTTCGCGCGCGAGGTCAAACCGCACGTCCCCGACGCCTGGATCGCGACCGACAAGCGCGACGCCAAGGATGGCAAGGTGGGCATCGTCGGGTACGAGATCAACTTCAACCGCTACTTCTACCGCTACACCCCGCCGCGGCCGCTGGAGGAGATCGAGGCTGACATCCGGGCGCTGGAGCAAGAGATCGTTCGCATGCTGGCGCAGGTGACCGGCGGTGAGGAAAGGAGTGCGGTGGAGGGATAGCCGATGGCACCCGCACTGGTGGCGCGGCGGCATTCAACTAAAAGTCGGCACTTGCGCGTACAAGCCGACGTTAGCTACAATCTAGCCATGGCAGCCGACCGAGCAGAAGCAGCCCGCCTGCGGGAAGAAGGCCTTGGTGCTGTCTTCCGCTACCGGGACGTCGCAAGGCTGGGGCTTTCCCCTTATGCCCTGCAGCGCCTGGTGACGGCGGGAGAAGTGGAGAAGCTCCGCCCAGGTCTCTACCGCCTGGCCGATGCGGAGCCGAGCGAGATGGAGACGATCGCCCTGGTCGCCGCGGCCGTACCTGCCGGGATCGTCTGTCTTCTCTCCGCCCTGCAAATCCACGGGATTGGCACCCAGACGCCACACGAGGTTTGGCTGGGCCTCGACCGCAAAGCCCGCAAGCCCTCCCGCCTCCCCGCCCGGGTCCGTATCGTACGCTTCTCCGGCCCCATGCTGACCTACGGGATCAAGACGCACCACATCCTCGGTGTTCCCGTGCGTGTCACCTCGCCAGCACGCACGGTGGTCGACTGCTTCCGCTACCGGAACAAGATCGGCCTGGATGTGGCCACCGAGGCACTGCGCGAGGCCCTCCGCTCGCGCCTGGCGACGGTGGACGAGATCCTCCGCACCGCCGAGGTATGCCGGGCGCGTACGGTGGTCCGGCCGTACCTGGAGGCGGTGGCGATATGAGGGATCGAAATCTGACGGGCGTCCCGGAGAACGCTGGCAGCTTCACTCCAACGTCGGCGATCGAACCGCCAGCAACGACCGACCTCGGCCGTTTCAGGCCCTACCCGGCCTACAAGGACTCCGGCGTCGAGTGGCTGGGACCGATCCCGGCCCATTGGGAGGTGATGGCATCGAAGCGCCTTGGAGATTTTCAGGCTGGGGCTGGGTTTCCCAACGAGGAACAAGGGCTGGGAGATGAAGAACTCCCCTTCTACAAGGTCTCGGACATGAACCTCGAGGGTAATGAAACCTTTATGGTCAACCACAACAACTCGATATCTCGAGAGTCAGCAGCGAGGTTGGCGGTGTTTATATTCCCGCCAGAGACCATCGTGTTTGCCAAGGTCGGTGCTGCCCTACTACTGAATAAGCGTCGCATTCTCACGCGCGAATCATGCATCGACAACAACATCATGGGCTTCATGCGGAAGGGGTGTGATCTGAAGTGGGCCTACTATTGGATGTGCGGCTTAGACCTTGGAGACCTCGCCAATCCCGGCGCTGTGCCGTCTGTAAATGAAGGGCAACTCAGATCGATCCCCGTGCCCGTACCACCCGAAAGCGAACAGCGCGCCATTGCCGCCTTCCTCGACCGGGAGGCCGCGAAGATCGATGCGCTGGTGGAGAAGAAGGAGCGGCTGATCGCGCTGCTGCAGGAGAAGCGCACCGCGCTGATCTCGCACGCTGTCACCAAGGGCCTCGACCCCACCGTGCCCATGAAGGACTCCGGCGTCGAGTGGCTGGGGCCGATCCCCGCGCATTGGAAGGTGAAGCCTTTGAAGCGTGCGCTCCGCTCCGGGAACGCCGACGGATCTCTCATCAAGGGGCGCTTGTACCAAGAGGCTCAGGACGGACTCTTTCCTGGATTCAGTGCATCTGGTCAGGACGTCTGGGTCGAGGAGGCTCAGCATCATGAGCCGGGGATCGTACTGAGCGCGGTAGGAGCGCGGTGCGGGAAGACCTTCAAGGCGGACGGCGACTGGACCGCAGTGGCGAACACACACGTGTTTTTCTCGCATGCCGGATTCGATCGAGACTTTCTGTGGTACCTCACCAATGACGAGGCGTTCTGGGACCGGGGAGGTACGGCCCAGCCCTTCGTGCGTGTTGCCTCTACTCTTCAGCGCCCGTGGTGCTTTCCGCCCCTCCCCGAGCAGCGCGCCATTGTCGCCTTCCTCGACCGGGAGACGGCGAAGATCGATGCGCTCATTGCCAAGGTACGGGAGGTGATCGAGCGCTTGAAGGAATACCGCACCGCCCTGATCTCGGCGGCGGTGACGGGCAAGATCGACGTGAGAGAATTGGGCAGCGAATATCTTCAGGAGGCGTGCCTATGAGACAGGTCGTATTGTACCCCGGCGAAGACGGCTACTGGGTGGCGGAGTGTCCGAGCCTGCCCGGTTGCGTGAGCCAGGGAAAAACCAAGGAAGAAGCCATCGCGAACATCAAGGAGGCGATCGCAGCCTACATCGCGGCGCTGGAGGAAGATCACCTAGCGGTGCCGCCGGAGCGGTTTGAGACGATCGTGGTGGCGGTGTGACCAAGCTGCCTCGCATCGCCGGGAGAGACTGCGTTCAGGCGCTGGAGCGCGCGGGCTTCTACCGCAAGCGTCAGACCGGCAGCCATGTCGTGATGCGACGTGACGAGCCATTTACCCAGGTGGTGGTGCCGGACCATGACGAGCTGGATCGCGGCACGCTGCGCGCCATCATCCGACAGGCAGGCCTGAGCGTCGAGGAGTTCCTCCGCTTCCTGCGGTGAGGGAGACTATGCCGGAGATCTCCGAAAGAAGCTTCGAGAAGGCCATCGAGCGGGCGCTGCTGGCAGACGGGCCCGACGCCTATCCCCGTGGCGAGAGCATGGTCGCGGAGCCGGCGCAGCCTCCGTACGGAGACTACGCGCCCGGCGGCTACCACAGGCGTCGTCCGGAGGATTACGACCACTCGCTGTGTCTCATCCCCCGCGACGTGGTGGACTTCATCCTCGCCACCCAACCCAAGGAATGGCAGAAGCTCAAAGCGCACTACGGGGGCGACGTCGAGGCACGCTTCCTGAGGCGCCTCGCCAGCGAGATCGAATCGCGCGGGGTCTTGGATGTACTGCGACAGGGAATTAAAGACTCCGGGTGCAAGTTCCAGCTCGCCTACTTTCGCCCGGCCAGCGGCTTGAACGAGGAGATCCAGCGGCTGTATCGGGCGAACATCTTTTCCGTGATCCGTCAGCTCCGCTACAGCGACCGGCACGAGAAGAGCCTGGATCTGGTCCTGTTCCTGAACGGCATCCCGATCTTCACCGCGGAACTCAAGAACCCGCTCACGGGACAGACGGTGGAAGACGCCATCCACCAGTACAAGACCGACCGCGACCCGCGCGAACCGCCCTTCCGCTACGGCCGGTGCCTCGCGCACTTCGCCGTGGACCCGGAGCTCGTGTACGTCACCACGCACCTGGAAGGGGCCAAGACCCGGTTTTTGCCATTCAACAAGGGACGCTTCGGCGGGGCCGGCAATCCGCCGGTGCCGCCAACCCAGTCGGGCTATGCCACCGCGTATCTGTGGGAAGAGGCCTGGACGCGGGATAGCGTGCTCGACCTCATCCGGCAGTTCATTCACGAAGTCGAGGAACAAGACGAGGACGGGCGCAAGAACGGCCGGCGTCATCTCATTTTCCCGCGTTACCAGCAGCTAGAGAGCGTGCGCAAGCTGGTGGCCGATGCCCGGATGCGAGGCCCCGGTCAGCGGTATCTGATTCAGCATTCGGCCGGCAGCGGTAAGAGCTACACCATCGCCTGGCTCGCCCACCGACTGGCGACCCTCCATGATGCCCACGATCGCCGCGTGTTCGATTCCATCGTGGTGGTGACCGACCGCAAGGTCCTCGATCGACAGCTCCAGCGCGCCATGAAGCAGTTCGAGCAGGTCCTTGGCGTGGTCGAGAACATCGACACCACGTCGCGCCAGCTCAAGGAGGCGCTGGAATCGGGCAAGACAATCATCGTTACCACCCTGCAAAAGTTCCCGGTCATCGTGGACGAGATCCGCGCCCTGCCGGGCCAGCGGTTTGCCGTGATCGTGGACGAGGCGCATTCCTCCCAGTCGGGAGAGCAGACGAAGAGCCTCAAGGCCGTGCTATCTGCGACCACCCTGGAGGAGGCGGAGCAAGAGGAGGCGGGCGCTAAGACCGCCGATGAGGAGATCAAGGACCGGGTGTTGACGGAGATGGAGGCGCGCGGAAGGCTTCCAAACGTCTCCTTCTTCGCCTTCACGGCGACGCCCAAACCAAGAACGCTGGAGCTTTTCGGCACGAAGCGTCAGGACGGGAAGTTCGAGCCCTTCCACCTCTACAGCATGCGCCAGGCGATCGAAGAGGGGTTCATCCTGGACGTGCTGGCCAACTACACCACGTACAAGACCTATTGGCGCCTGCTCAAGACAATCGAAGACGACCCCCGGTACGACAAGCGCAAGGCGCAGTACCTGCTCAAGTGCTTCGTGGATCTTCACCCCCACGCCATCAACGAGAAGGTGAAGATCTGCGTCGAGCACTTCGCGGCCCACGTGCAGCACGAGATCGGCGGCAAGGCGAAGGCGATGATCGTGACCCGCTCTCGCCTCCACGCCGTGCGGTACAAGCTGGCAATCGACAAATATCTCGCCGAACGCGGTTACCCGTTCAAAGCCCTGGTGGCGTTTTCCGGAACGGTCCAGGATGGCGGCCGTTCCTACACCGAGCCCGGGATGAACGGATTCCCCGAGGCGCAGACGGCTCGGATGTTCGAGCGGCCCGAGTACCGGTTTCTGATCGTGGCCAGCAAGTTCCAGACCGGCTTCGATCAGCCGCTGCTGCACACCATGTACGTGGACAAGAAGCTCGGCGGCGTGAACGCCGTGCAAACCCTATCGAGGCTCAACCGCACGCACCCCCAAAAGAAGGGCACGATGGTGCTCGACTTCGCCAACGAGGCCGACGAGATCAAGGCTGCTTTCGAGCCATACTACGAGACGACGCTGCTGTCGGAAGGCACGGATCCGAACCTCCTCTACGAGCTGCAGCAGCGTCTTGCGCACTTCCCCATGTACACGCCGGCGGAGGTGGAATCCTTTGCCCGGGTCTACTTCGACCCGAAGACCACCCAAGATCAGGTCTATGCCGTTCTTGCCCCAGTCGTAGCAAGGTTCCGAGAGCTGACGGATGAGGAGCGGCACGACTTCCGCGGACAGCTCGAGGATTACGTTCGGCTGTATGCGTTCCTCGCTCAGGTGTTGACCTTCACCGATCCCGATCTGGAAAAGCTTTACCAATTCGCGCGCTACCTTCGGCGGTTGCTGCCGGCGGACCGTGATGCGCT
>DSBZ01000115.1 GCA_011057175.1 Candidatus Acetothermia bacterium | reverse complement strand
GTGGTGGGGATCGGCCTCGTGAAGGGAATGGCGGCGGTGAACGTGCGGCAGCTCGTCGCAATCTTCGCAGGGTGGGTCCTGACCCCGCTCGGAGCGGGAGCGGTGGGGTTCTTCCTCTGGATAGCCGTGGGGAGGTTCCTCCCGGGGTAGAGCATCCCGATCCTTTGCCGTACCTGGGAACGACGGTTAGAATGGGCATTGGGGAGGGGTGGGTGAGCGGTCGAAGCCACCTGCCTGGAGAGCAGGTGCACCTCTCAAGGGTGCCGTGGGTTCGAATCCCACCCCCTCCGCCAAAGAAGTCGGGGAGCTGCAAGCCGGCGAGCGACGGGGAGAGCTCCCGTGAAGATCCATCGGTTCGTGGTGATCCCGGCGTGACAGAAAGGCTGCGAGTTGACCCACACCGTCCACTCTCTCACGCGACGGCCCGACTTCGCCGCGGATTGAAGTTCGGTTTCATTCGCCTCCTCAAGGCGCTCTTGTCCTGGCGTGTTGACTTCCTGGCGTGCGACCGTAGACTCTCCTTTCGGCCCGTGCAGGCGGGGGGTTAGCGGTCCCCTGTATCCAAAACCCGCTACACGTGGAGCCGATGGGCCTCCCAAGAGGAAGGGGAGGCGGAAACGGCCTGGGAGCTCCGGGCGCTGACGGTCGAGCCCCCTGCGACGCACACCGGTGAACCCCGCTAGGCCTGGAAGGGAGCAACGGTAAGCCGGTCCCTGTGGGTGATAGGGAATCCCTGGGCCTGAGCTCGGTCCCCAGGTGCGCCCGCTGAACCGGCCCCGACGGAGGCCCGCACGGGCCGCTCACTTCGGTTGCAGGTGCTCGGTTTCGGATCGCCCTCCTTGTCGCGGTTGCGCACCTCCGTGCCCGTGATGCCTCAGAAGTAGGTGTTACCGAAGCCGGGACCGGTGCCCGAGAACACATGTTACCGCGGCAACCTCCCCAGGGCCCGTAGGCTCTCCTCGATCCGTCGCTTCAGCACCACCGGGTTCAGCCTCCTGTACGTCTCCTCGGCCTCCGCCTTCTTGTCCTCGGGAATGTCGGGGGAGGCGAGCACCCGCCGGTACGGCGTCTGAGCCCGGTCGTACGTCCCCCTCCCGCTCCTTGACCGACAGCTTCCGCACCGGCTGGAAGTAGTTCACCACCAGCCGCCAGTCGGCGTAGATCGCCTCCAGGAGATCCAGCGCGGCTTGCGACTCGTACCGGCGGTACCCCACGAGCTGGCGCACCACGGACCAGTTCCTCCCCTCCACGTGTGCCTGGTCGTTCTTCGTGTACGGCCGGGACCGGGTGAACTCGATCTCTTCCTCCCGGCAGTACCGGGAGAGATGGGCGTTGAGGAACGCCGAGTCGTTGTCGGAGTCGATCCCCCGCAGGGGGAACGGAAGCCGCTCCTGGATCCGGTCGATGGCCGCGGTCACGGCGTGCTGGCTTCGGTTGAGGATCGCCCTCGGTTCGCACCACGAAGTCGCCACGTCCACCGCGTTCAGGGTGTGCAGGTACTCCCCCGCCGTCGTTTCCCCGCAGTGGGCCACCAGGTCCAGCTCCATGTACCCAGGGCCCACGTCCTCCCAGTCCGCGAACGTGCGCACCGGGACCTTCGCCTTGAGGAAGGTCCCTGGCTTGGCGACGGGCCGTCCCGCATCTCGGCGGTAGCGGTGGGTGGAGGGCATCCGGTCGATCGTCGCCGGGCTCAGCTGGACCAGGAGCCACTTGGTGTTCGGGGGAAGCCGCAGCTCTCCCTCTCCAGGACCGCGACGATCTCCGGCAAGAAGGGGGCCAGCCGCTTGGAGCCCTGAACGAGCGCGGCCTTCACGTCGGGGCTGTACACCCGGGGACGCCCCCGACGGTCCCTGCCCTTGGGTCTCCTTCCGTTCCGAAGGACACGGATCGCGGCCTTGCGGTGGTAACCCGTGAGGGCCAGGAACTCGTCGCCGATCCTCGTCTTGTCGCCGCGCTTGGCCCGCAGGTAGCGGGGACGCAGGGCTTCCACCACCTCGGCAATGCTCGCTTGGGTCATCGGTCCCTCCTTCTTCCGGTAACCCGAATTCTGAGGAGCCGGCACCCCGCCCGGTAACACTTTCACTGAGGCCACCCGACCTCTTGACAGCGGGCGATCGGCATGGTATGCTGCGTTCTGTACAAACGTTTTCACGCGTGCTGGAGGGCATCCGACCTTCCACACCACAAAAGGGGGTGAGGACGGGGACAAGAGGAGCTTAACCACAGCCAGTGATGGATGCGGGTTGCACCTTCAGGGAGGTGTGAAGATGCGGGTGAAGTGTCTAGTGGTCGGAGCGTTGATGTTGAGCTTGGCGACGGCTACCGTTGGGCAGCAAGTCCTCCACATGTACACGGCGTTCGATGTGGACGAGGCGAGGATCTACATCGAGGCATTCCAGCAGAAGTACCCGGACATCAGAGTGGAATTCGTCCGTCTTTCGGCAGGGGAGCTCCTCGCCCGGCTCCGAGCTGAGGCAGGGCGCCCTCAGGCGAGCATCTGGCTCGCCGGCCCAAGCGATACGTTCATCCTGGCCAAGGCAGACGGGCTCCTCACTCCGTACACCGAGTCCCTCGCCTGGCAGTTCCTCCCCAGCCACTTCAAGGACCCTGATGGGTACTGGGTGGGGATCTACACCGGCTTCATCGCCTTCGCCTCGAACACGGAGTTCCTCGCTGCACACGGCCTGCAGCCACCGACATCGTGGTATGACCTCCTCAAGCAGGAGTTCGCCGGCAAGATCTCGATGGCCTTCCCGTACACCTCGGGGACAGGCTATACGCGGTTGGCCACGCTCGTGTTCCTCCTTGGGGAGAAGGAAGGCCTTGAGTTCGAGCGCCAGGTCTCGAAGGTGGTCTCCCACTACACGAAGGCCGGCTCCGCTCCTGTGACCGAAGTCGGCCTGGGAGAGGTCGCGGTGGGGATCGCGTTCTCCCACGACGTAACCGCCAAGGGGATCGCCAAGGGGTATCCGGTCGCCCTGTCCTTCCCCAAGGAGGGCACCGGGTACGAGATCGGCGCGATGGCCCTCATCAAGGGTGGGCCGGAACCCGAACTGGCGAAGATCTTCTACGACTGGATGCTCTCCGCTGAGGCCCAATCATTGTTCCAGCGGTGGCACCGCGTTCCGCTGAACCCGGAGGCAGAGCTCGCCCCCGGGTTGATCACCGCTGATCAGGTCGAGCTCGTGGCCTACGACGCGCTGTGGGCAGCACAGAACCGCGATCGGCTCATCGCCGAGTGGCAGATGCTGACCGGATTCTAGGGCGAACCGAACAGAAGAGGGGTGAGGCGCACGCCTCACCCCTCTTCCTGCAACCTCACCATGGGTAACAAGCTGCGACGGCTGATCCACGACCCGGTGCTCCTTGCGGTGATCGTCGTCGTATTCGCCCTGCTAGGCCTGTTCATCGGCTTCCCCCTCGTCAAGGTGCTTCAGACAAGCCTCTTCCCCCGCGGCTCGTTCGATCCCACCTATTTCCGGTACTTCCTGGAAGGTCGCCCCTACCTCCTCCGCCCCTTCCTCAACAGCCTCACCGTCGGAGCACTGGTGGCTCTGGCCGGAGCAATTGTGGGGTTCATCTTCGCCTACGCGGTGGCGCGGACCGACATCCCGGGCAAGACCATGTTCCGCTGGATCGCGACGCTCCCCATCATCTCTCCCCCATTCCTCCTCGCGCTGTCGGCGATCCTCCTCCTCGGGCGGAACGGGGTCATCACCCGGTTTGTAGAGACGCATTGGGGGATCTCGTGGAACATCTATGGTCTCCCGGGGCTCGTCCTGACCGAAACGCTCGCCTACTTCCCCCTGGCTTTCATGACGCTGGAGGGAGTGCTTTCCGGGATCGATCCGGCCCTGGAGGAGTCGGCCCTCGACCTCGGGGCGTCGAAGCTGCGCACCTTCTTCCGGGTGACGCTCCCCCTCGCTACGCCCGGCCTCGCCGCAGCGCTCCTCCTTGTGTTCATCCGCTCACTGGAGGACTTCGGGAACCCGATCGTGATACAAGGCCGCTTCCCCGTGCTCACCGTCCAGGCGTACCTCGCGATCACCGGGATGTACAACCTGCCCTTGGGCGCCACGCTATGTATCATCCTCCTCGTTCCGACCCTGCTCGCGTTCATTTTCCAACGATACTGGGTGACCCGCCGCTCGTTCGTCACCGTGACCGGCCGCCCTTCCACCGCGGGCCTCCGCAGCACGGAGCCGTGGGTGAAGTGGCCCCTGTTCGGCGTGGTGTGCCTCCTTGCTGGGATCATCCTTCTCTTCTACGGCATGGTCCTCTACGGTTCGTTCACCACGCTCTGGGGGGTGGACCACACCCTGACCCTCGACAACTTCCGGTACGTGTTCAGCACCGGGGCGACCTCCCTCGTGAACACGCTGAAGCTGGCCGGGGTCGCCACGCCGATCGGGGGGATCCTCGGGGTGCTCATCGCCTACCTCGTGTCACGGAAGAGGTTCCCCGGCCGGGTAGCGATGGACCTCCTATCGATGCTCAACTTCGCCGTGCCGGGGATCATCGTGGGGATCGGGTACGTCCTCGCTTTCAACACTCCCCCGATCCAGCTCACCGGCACGGCGGCGATCATCGTGCTCGTGTTCGTGTTCCAACGGATGCCGGTCGGGATTAGGGAAGGGATCGCGATGCTCGGCCAGGTGGACCCAACCATTGACGAGGCCGCCTCCGATCTCGGGGCGGGGTTCTTCCGCACGTTCACTCGGGTCACGCTCCCCCTCGTCGCCCCAGCAGTCGTGGCCGGGATGGCCTATATGTTCTCCGCTTGCGTGACCTCGATCTCCGCGGTGATCATGGTCGTGTCCGCCCGCTGGCAGCTGATCACGGTGGCCCTCCTCCACGAGGTGGACAACGCGGACCTGGCACAGGCAGCAGCATACGGGGTGCTCATCATCCTCGTCGTGCTCGGGGTGATCCTCCTCTTGGACCAGCTCGTGGGACGGACGTTGTTGGGAAGGGGACGTCATGGGCGCTGAACTCGTCTTGGACAAGTTGACGAAGGTCTTCCGCGGCCGCCGGGAATCCCTGGTGGCGGTGGACAGCCTTGACCTGTCCGTGGCCAAGGGCGAGCTCCTCACCCTGCTCGGGCCGTCGGGCTGCGGGAAGACGACGACCCTGCGCATGGTGGGCGGGTTCGAGGACCCCACCGGGGGCCGTATCTTCCTCGGGGGGCAGGAAATCACCCGCCTTCCCCCTCAGCGCCGGAACACGGCCACGGTGTTCCAGTCCTATGGGCTCTTCCCCCACATGACCGTGTTCGAGAACGTCGCGTTCGGCCTCAAGGTTCGGCGGGTTCGCCGGCGGGAGGTCCGCGACCGGGTGAGGCGGGCCCTGGAGCTTGTCGGCCTGTCCGGCCTTGAACACCGCCCACCGAGCAAGCTCTCGGGCGGGCAGCAACAACGAGTTGCCCTGTCCCGGGCGCTCGTCATCGAGCCGCGGGTCCTCCTGCTCGACGAGCCGCTCTCCAACCTCGACGCCAAACTCCGCGTCGAGACCCGGGAGCAGATCCGCCGGCTTCAGAAGGAACTCGACATCACGAGCCTCTACGTTACACATGACCAAGCGGAGGCGATGGCGATCTCTGATCGCATCGTGATCATGTCCCGCGGGTTGGTTCAGCAAGTGGGATCGCCCTACGAGATCTATGCAGAGCCTGCGAACGGGTTTGTCGCCGACTTCATCGGCCGGGCGAACTTCCTCCAGGCACGCGTGGTCCGAGCTGAAAGGCACGAGCTCGAGGTCGAGCTATCCAATGGCAAGCGTGTCTCCGCACCCGCCCTGGCGGGGTTCGCCGTGGGCGATCCCGTGAGAGCGGTGGTGCGCCCGGAAGCGGCGGACCTCGTTGCTCCCGAAGCCGGCGACCTTCAGGGAACGGTGGTGTTCGCCCACTACACTGGGGCGCTCGGCACGTACCGCGTGGAACTGGAGGGAGGAGAACCGTTCAACGTCGAGGTCCTCAGCCCCCAGGAACGGGGATTCGTCACGCCGGGCACGCCGGTCGGGGTCCGGCTTCACCGGAAGAGCATCCACCTTCTGCACGAGGGATAGCGTGCTCTACCGGCTGTTCGCGTTTGACCTCGATGGGACCCTTCTCGCCCAGGACGGGACGATCCCTCCGGGGACGAAGGAGTTCCTCACCGCGGCCCGGGGCCAAGCCAAGATCACCCTCGTCACCGGGCGCTCGCTCGCCTCGGCCCAGCGCTACATCCGGGAGATCGAGATCACGTGCCCGGTGGTCCTTTACCACGGGGCGGTGGTGTGGGATCCGTCAGCAGGAAAACCTGTCCTAGAGAGGACAATCCCGCCCGAGTTGGCCCGCCGCGCCCTCGCGATGTTGGAGTCGTTGCCGGTCCACGTGCAGGTCTACCTCACGGCCGGAGATCCCACGGTGTACGTAGCCCGGGTCACCGCCCCGATCCAGAGGTTCCTGGACAAGGAGAACCTGCCCGTGAAGGAGGTAGCGCTAACCGGGATCCTAGCCCGCTCGCCGCTCAAGCTCCTCGCGATCGGCGAACCGGAGATCCTCGCGACCGCGGAAGACGCCCTCCGCGAGACGCTCCCCGAGCTCACGGTGGTCCGTTCGGAGCGAGAGTACGTGGAGGTCCTGCCCCCGGGCGTGTCCAAGGGGGAGGGTTTGGCCTGGCTCTGCGCGCACCTGGGGATCCGTCTCCAGGATGTGGTGGCCGTCGGGGACCAAATGAGCGATCTTTCGATGATCGAGCGGGCCGGCCTCGGGGTAGCGATGGCCCACGGCCCGGCCACTCTGCGGGAGAGAGCGGACCTGGTTGTCGGGCGCGTCGAGGAGATCCGCGATGCCCTCGGCCTGGCGAGGGAAGGGAAAGGAGTCCGATGTCGATCCCCCTCGGGCTGAATGGGGCCACGGTTCCCTGCGCGAGGGCGGAGGAGGCGATCCGTGCCGCTCGAGACGCGGGGTTCACTGCGTTCGAACCACGGGTGCCGCTCCTCGTCTCGGCTGAGGCCGCAGGGAGGACACCACAGGTCCTGGAATCCCTGTCGCGCGGACTCGCTTGGCTCCCGTTGAACGCGGTCGAGGGCGTTTTCACGAGCCCCCGAAGCGAGCTTGGCCCCAGGGCGAGGGAGATCTTCGCCCTCGCCGCCCGGTTCCGGGTGCCCCAGGCGATCCTCGTCCCCGGGGCGGGTTCGAGCCCGTCGGATGCCTTGGCCGAGCTGCGTTGGTTGGGTGCCGCGGCCCTCCACCACGGCGTGGAGCCGCTCTACGAGCTGATCGGGTTCCCCACGTTCGCCTTCCCCTCGCTAGATCAGGCCTACGACCTCGCCCGGGCGGCCAGGTTCCCCCTCGTGCTCGACACGTTCCACCTGGCGCTAAGCCGGACCCGGCCCGACGAGATCGCCCGCCTGCCCTCATCCGCGATCGGGCTCGTCCACCTCTCGGACGCCATCACCGCCGGGAAGGGACTGGAAGAGCTCCGCGACGAGGACCGGGTGCTCCCCGGTGAAGGCGGGCTCC
The DNA here is from genome assembly GCA_011057175.1 of Candidatus Acetothermia bacterium. Lineage (GTDB taxonomy): Bacteria > Bipolaricaulota > Bipolaricaulia > Bipolaricaulales > Bipolaricaulaceae > Bipolaricaulis. The sequence goes on along the minus strand of DSBZ01000115.1, from coordinate 8,166 downwards.
CGCTCGTGGACATCCTGACTGCGATCCATCGCACCGGCTATCGGGGGCCGGTGTCGGTGGAGGTGTTCCACCCCAAATACGGGGAACAGGACCCGTACGCGGTGGCCCGCGACGCGCACCGCCGGGCGCGGGAGGTCCTCGCCCAAGCGGGTTGGCAACTCTGAAGGAGGCAACCATGGCACAGGTCAAGATCGGGATCCTCGGTGCCGGACGGATCGGGAAAGTCCACGCGGAGAATCTGATCCGTCGCGTACCCGAGGCGGAGGTGGTGGCCATCGCCGACCTACGGCGGGAGGCCGCCGAAAGGTGCGCGGCCGAACTGGGCATTCCCCAGGCTTACGGGGATCCCCAGCCGATCCTGGATGACCGCACGGTGGACGCGGTGTTCATCTGCACGAGCACCGACACCCACGCCCCCTTGATCGAGGCCGCGGCCAAGGCCGGGAAGCACATCTTCTGCGAGAAGCCGATCGCCCTGGACCTCGGGGCGATCGACCGTGCTCTGGCCACGGTGAAGCGGGCCGGAGTCAGGCTTCAAGTCGGGTTCAACCGCCGCTTCGACCCGAGCTTCGCCCGGGCGAGGGAGCTTGTGGCCCAAGGGGCGATCGGCCGGCCCCACATCCTGCGCATCACCAGCCGCGACCCTGAACCCCCACCCCCTGAGTACGTGAGAACCTCGGGCGGGATCTTTTTGGACATGACCATCCACGACTTCGACATGGCCCGGTTCATGGTGGGCGACGAGGTGATCGAGGTCTACGCCCTGGGATCCGTGCTCGTGGACAAGCAGATCGGCGAGCTCGGGGACGTGGACACGACGGCCGTCACGCTCCGGTTCGCGTCCGGCGCGATCGGGGTCATCGACAACTCCCGCCGGGCCGTGTACGGGTACGACCAACGGGTGGAGGTGTTCGGGGAGCGGGGGATGATCCGCGTGGACAACCCCCGGCTGGATACGGCCGTGCAGAGTGATGCCCAAGGGGACCACGCGACGCGGATCTTCCACTTCTTCATGGACCGGTACACGGAATCCTTCGTTCGGGAAGCCCGGGCGTTCACCGCCGCCGTCCTCGAGGACAAGGAGCCGCCGGTTACGGGTGAGGACGGGAAGATCCCGGTGGTCATGGCCTACGCCGCCAAGCGTTCCCTGCAGGAACACCGCCCGGTGCGCCTGGAGGAAGTGGCCCGGGGAGGGTGAGAGGGTATGATTGGCCGCTTACAAACGTTTGCGAAAGGGGGCAACGATGAAAGCGTTGGTGCTCACGGCGAAGTGGGAACCGAGGCCGGGATACGCGGTCTCGGAGTTCGAGAAGCGCACCGGGAAGGCCGTGGAAGGGTCCAGCGTGTGGCGGCACCCCAAGCTCGACCTCGCGGAGGTGGCGCGGCCCAAACCCGGGCCAGGGGAAGTACTCGTGCGGGTGCGGGCATGCGGGGTGTGCGGCTCGGACGTGCACTTCTACGAGACGGATCAAGACGACTACATGCTGTACCCCGGCCTCACCAAGTTCCCCACCACGATCGGCCACGAGTTCGCCGGCGAAATCGTGGAGATCGGCCCAGGACCGGAGGGCAAAACCTTTAAAGACGGGGACAGGGTCACGGTGGAGGAGATGGTGTGGTGCGGGTACTGCCGCCCATGCCGGGATGGCTACCCTAACCAGTGCCTGAACCTCGAGGAGATCGGGTTCACCATCCCCGGGGCGATGGCCGAGTACATCGTGGTCCCGGCGAAGCTGTGCTGGAAGGTGGACGCGATCTTCGACCGGTACGCAAGCGAGGACCTGGCCTGGGAGGTGGCGGCGACCACCGAGCCGACCTGTGTCGCCTACAACACGATCTTCGAGTGCGCCGGCGGGTTCCGGCCTGGGGCGTACGTGGTCATCCACGGTGCCGGGCCGATCGGCCTCGCCGCGATCCAGCTCGCCAAGGGAGCCGGGGCGGCCAAGGTCATCGCCTTCGATGTATCCGAGGTGCGGCGGAAGTTGGCCGAGGCGGTCGGTGCTGATCACGTGTACAACCCGACCAGGGTCGCCCCGTCCGAGGTGGTGATGGAGCTCACCCACGGCGAAGGCGCCGATTTCGCGGTGGAGGCGGCCGGGGCACCGGAGAAGACGATCCCGGAGATGGAGAAGACCCTGGCCATCGGGGGGAAGATCGCGGTGGTGGGCCGGGCCGCCCAGCGGGTGCCCATGTACCTCGAGCGCTTCCAGACCCGCAAGGCCAAGCTCTCCGGGGCCCAGGGCCACTCCGGCTACGGCATCTTCCCGTCCGTCATCCGCCTGATGGGGGCAGGGCTCGTGGACAACTCCAAGATCATCACCTCCCGTTTCCCGCTCACGAAGGCCCTGGACGCCCTGAAACAGGCCACCAAGCGACAGGACGGGAAGATCGTCATCAAGCCGTGACGCGTGACGAGTGTTCGTAGCGTCGCACTTCACGTGCGACGTTTGGAAAGGAGTGAGCGATGGGCATGTGGATAACCACGGAACACCCCGCCATCGTGTTCGAGGGCACGGAGGTGGGCCGGCTGAAGAAGAAGCTGTGGGACGCATCCGAGGCGGAGATCGACCGGATCCTCTCCGAATACGGCGTCCCCTCTGCGCCGGAGCTCGGGAAACCCGGCTCCTACATCCAGACCACGGTGCGGGCCAAGGTCATCGAAGCGAGGAAGAAGAACGACATCGTCCTCATCCCGGTGGGCTGCACCGAGAACCACGGCCGCCACACGGTGTCCGGCTTGGACACGTTCATGGTCACCCAGATCTGTGAGGCAGTTCGCCGCCGGACAGAGAAGCAAGGTCGCCCTGTAGCATTGGCTTTGCCCCCCCTGAACTACGGAGGGCACCCCTACCACCACATCGGGATGCCGGGCACGGTGATCCTGCCCGAAGAGGTGGTGCGGGAAACGTTGATCAACGTGATGCTCGGCTTGTGGAACGACGGGTTCCGGAAGCAGATCATCCTCAACAACCACGGGCAACTGTGGATGCTGGAATCGGCCCTCCACGAGTTCATGTACCGCTACCAGCTCCCCGGCGTGTTCCAGGTCTTCGACTGGCACCGGGCAGTACGGGAGTTCTTCTTCCCCGTGGACCGCCCAGGCTCGCTGGAGACCCACTTCGTGCACGCCGACGAGGCGGAGACCTCCGTGGCCCTCCTCATGTTCCCCCCGGGGATGGTGGACATGGCCCTGGCCGAGAAGACGGAGGGACTGAACCTCCTTCCCGGAGGGCATTTTGACACGGCGGTGGATGCCCATCGCCGGCCGCACAAGTGGTCGGAGGGGGAGGGACACATCGCCATCGAGATCGCGGCCACCCCGCAGGGGGTGGTGGGCGATCCCACCCGGGCGAGCGCCCGCAAGGCCAAGCGCCCCATCGCCGCGATCCTCTCCTACCTCACCCTGGTCATCGACCAGATCCTCGAGGCGTTCCCACCCGGGACGGTCCCGCCGGTGGAGAAAGTGACCCTCCGCACCCAAGAGGAAATGGAGCCATACCTCAAGGAGCCCGGGAGCCCGGCGTGGAAGCCGGTGTACGCCCTTCCCAGGCGGGGGTTTTGACCGTGGACCGTGATCCGTGTGATAAGCGAGGGCAAGTTCGGTAGGTGGCCGCTTGGGTTGATCGTCCCAGTCCAGGACCTGACGCCGTTCTCCCCGTTTCCCCCCGGGGAGTGGACGGACGCCCTGGCCCGGGTGGGTGAGCACGGATGCGAGGCGGTGGAACTGGCTGTCACCGACCCGACCCGGTTGGACGCGGCACACGTGGCAGAGGCCCTCGAACGTGCCGGCCTTCGTCTCGCCTCCTTCACCACCGGCCAGGCCGCGGGAAAGGAGGCCCTCTCCCTGGCCGCGCCGGACGACGCTGTCCGCCGTCGAGCGGTGGAGCGAATCCAGGCCCACATGCGGCTCGCGGCCCCTTTCCAGGCGGTCGTGATCGTGGGGCTCCTCCGCGGGGTGGACGGGGACCCAGGACTCCTCGTGGAATCCTTGCGCGAGTGCGCCCGAGCCGATCGTACCGTGAGGCTCGCCCTGGAGCCGCTCAACCGCTATGAATCACGTCTCGTGAACACCGTGGCCGAGGGCCTCTCGGTCATGGAACGGGTCGGGGCTGAGAACGTGGGCCTCCTCGTGGACACGTTTCACGCCAACATCGAGGAGCCCAAGATCGGGGAGGCGTTCCGCCGCGCCGGTGGTCGCCTCTTCCACGTCCACCTCGCCGACTCCAACCGCTGGCCCCCCGGCCACGGCCACCTCGAGTGGGGCGAGGTGCGGGATGCCTTGGTCCGGATCGGCTACCGGGGGAGCCTGATCCTGGAGTGTTTACCCCGGCCGACGGCAGGGGCGCCCTTCCAGGCCATGGGTTGGCTAAGATCCATGTGGGAAGGGAGCCGATGATCCCGAACCAGCACGAGGTCTATCCGGCTTCCGTGCACAACGTCGGGCAAACCGTGTTCGCGCTGGTGCGGGGACCGGATGGGAGACGGCTGTTTCTATCGTCGCCCGTCCCCGGATTTGCCGGGGACCCGTTGCCCTCGGGTGGGGTCCTGTGCCCAGTTTCGTTCGCGAACGCCCGGGCTTTGACCAAGGTCTTCCCCTGGCTCTCCCCACAGCGGGTCTCCTCCGGCCCGGGCTTCGGGTTCGGCGACCGCCTCGGCCTGGCCACACCCGGCCACATCCGCGCCCTCCGAGAGGCCAAGGTATTCCCCGTGCTCGCCCAGCAATCGGTGCGGGAGAACGCCCGCACCGGACGCACGTTCGAGGACGTCCTGGTCCATGCCATCTTCGGCGCCTTCCAGGAGGCCTACCAGGGCGGGTTCGGCGCTGACGCCGATCACTTGAAGGAGGTCGAGGACGCCCTCCACGCTGCCGACCTCGGCTACACGTTCTTCACCTGCGACCCCTCGGACCACGTGGTGGCCGTGGAGCGGCTCCCTTTGGCCGAGGTGGCGAAGCGGTTCCGGTCCTTGCCGGATGCCGATCGGCTGTGCCGGGAGTACCTCGGCCGGGAGTTCATCCTTGGTGGAGGGGGGGCGCTCCGGTTCACGGAACAGGACCTGGCCCGGGCGGGGGTGAAGTATGGTGGAGCCGTAGCCTTCGCCGTCGAGATGTACCGGGCGCTCGTCGCCCGCCTCCCCCAAGGGTTCGACTTCGAGCTCTCCGTGGACGAGACGGAGACCCCGACCACGCCCCTGGAGCACCTGTTCATCGCTCTCGAGCTCAGGCGGCACGACGTGGCACTCGCCAGCCTCGCTCCCCGGTTCCCCGGGGCAATGGAGAAGGCGGTGGAGTGGCGTGGGGATCCGGTGCACTTCCGGCGGGAACTCCGGGCCCATGTGGCCATCGCCCGGGCGTTCGGGCCCTACCGGCTAAGCCTGCACTCGGGATCCGACAAGTTCTCTCTCTACCCGATCCTGGCCGAGGAGGCCGACGGGCTCTGGCACGTGAAGACCGCAGGAACGAGTTACCTCGTCGCACTCGAGGTCGCAGCCCGGTTTGCCCCGCCCCTGTTCCGAAAGATCGTGCGGTTGTCCCTGGACCGGTTCCCCAAGGATCGGAAGAGCTACCACCTGTCGGCCGACCTCCGGCGCCTGCCGGTTTTAGAAACGCTCCCCGACGCGCGGCTGCTCGAGCTCCTCGGCCAGGACGATGCCCGGCAGGTGCTGCACGTGGCGTTCGGCTCCGTACTCAAGAGCCCCCTCGGGGAGGAGCTGCGCCGTGTGCTTTCCGAGCACGAGGAGGAACACTACGAGGCGCTGGCCCAGCACCTGGGTCGGCACCTTGAGCTCCTGGAGGATAAGGACGATGGCCAACCTTTCCGGTAAGGTGGCGGTGATCACCGGCGGTGGTGGGGTGCTGTGTTCGGCGCTCGCCGTCGGGCTCGCCCGCGACGGGGTCAAGGTCGTGGTGCTCGATCTAGCCCCGGACAAGGCCGAGGCCACGGTGGAACGGGTGCGCCAGGCCGGCTCAACAGGGCTGGCCGTGATGGTGAACGTGCTCGTCCGGCAGGATCTCGAGCGGGCGCTGGCGAAGACGCTGTCCACGTTCGGCCGGGTGGACTTCCTCCTGAACGGGGCAGGGGGCAATCACCCCAAGGCCACCACCAGCCCTGAGCAGACGTTCTTCGCCCTCCCCGAGGACGGGGTGCGGTTCGTGCTCGACCTCAACTTCATGGGGACGTTCCTCGCCTCCCAGGTCTTCGGGAAGGTCATGGCCGACCAAGGGGAAGGGGTGATCCTGAACATCGTATCCATGAACGCGATCCGTCCCCTGACCCGGATCCCCGCCTACTCCGCGGCGAAGGCCGCGGTGGCCAACTTCACCCAGTGGCTCGCGGTGCACATGGCCCACGAGTACTCACCCCGGATCCGCGTGGTCGGGATCGCCCCAGGGTTCTTCCTCACCGACCAGAACCGGTACCTTCTCCAGGACGATGCGGGCAAGCTGACCCCGCGTGGGAAACAGATCCTGGAGCACACCCCCCTCGGACGGTTCGGGGAACCGGAGGATCTCGTTGGGGCGGTGCGGTGGCTCCTGTCCCCCGAAGCGGCGTTCGTCACCGGAGTGATCATCCCCGTCGACGGGGGCTTCTCCGCCTACGGCGGGGTGTAGGACGGCCGATGCCTGCGGCGCGAAATGCAGTGGTGATGATGGGTGGGGGGCCAACCCCCGTGATCAACAACTCCCTTCGCGCCATCGTCGAGGGATGCCGGGAGTTGGGGAACCAGTTCGGCACAGTGTACGCGGCCTGGCAGGGGGTGGAGGGCCTCCTCCGCGAGGAGCTCCTCGACCTTTCCGCCCAGCCCGAGGAGGAAATCGCCCTCCTCAGGACCACCCCCGCCGCCGGGGCCATCGGCACCGCCCGCTACAAGCTCACACGCGAGGAGGACCTGGCGCGGACCATCAAGGTGTTCCGCGCCCACCAGGTGGGCTACTTCTTCGGAATCGGGGGGAACGATACGCAAGAGGTGTGCCTCAAGGTGGCCCAGGCCGCCGAGGGGACGGGCTACGAGCTCACCGTGGTGGGCGTCCCCAAGACGATCGACAACGACCTCGGCGACGAGCAATTCAAGCTTGTAGACCACACCCCGGGCTACGGGTCCGTGGCCCGCTACTGGGCGTGGACGGTCCAGTGCCTGGAAGAGGAGAACCGGGGCTCGGCCCCCGCCGACCCGGTGCTGGTGGTCCAGGCCATGGGCCGGCGGGTGGGCTACATCCCGGCGGCGGCACGCCTGGCCGACCCCGAACGGGAAATCCCCCTCCTCATCTTCCTCCCGGAGATGAACCCCACCCTGGAGGAGCTCGCAGGCCTCGTGGCCGACACGGTCCGCCGGGAGGGGCGGGCCATCGTGGTGGTCTCCGAGGGGCTCAAGCTCGCCGAGCTCGGGGAGCGTCGCGATGCCTTCGGCCATGCCGCCTTCTCCTCCTCCCGCGCCACCATGGCCCAGCTCCTGGTGAACCACCTGAACGACGTGGGCCTTCCGGCCCGAGGCCTGGCCCGGGGCCAGCTCCCCGGGACCGAGCAGCGCGACGCCATCCTCTACGCCTCGCCCGTGGACCTCACGGAGGCCCACCAGGTGGGGCGCAAGGCCGTGCTTCTCGCCGCTGAGGGGAAAAGCGGGGTCATGGCCACCATCCTGCGGGCCCCGGGGAACATCTACCGGGCGGAGTACGGGGCCGTCCCCCTCGCGGAGGTGGCGGGGAGGGATCGGCCCTTCCCCGCGGCCTGGGTCGACCACGAGCGGGCCGACGTCACCGATGACTTCGTCCGCTACTCCTGGCCGCTTTTGGGGGAGGACCTGGTCTCGGTGCCGATCGTGGACGGCCGGCTCAGGTTTGCGCGCCTGCGGCCGATCTTCGCTAAAAAGGTGCTCCCGGACTACACCCCTGCTGCCTATCGGCAGGGAGGATGAAATACCCGTCACGAGGGAGGTGACGATGGACTACAGGGCAAAGCTTGAGGAATTCACGCCGCGGCACGGGTTCCTGGTGTGCATCGACTCCGACGGCTGTGTGTTCGACACCATGGGAATCAAGCAACGGGAGTGCTTCTGCCCTTGGATGATCGCGTACTTCGGCCTTCAGCCCGTGGCCCAGGCCGCCCGGGAGTGCAAGGAGTTCGCGGACCTCTTCTCCAGGACCCGGGGGGCCAACCGCCACATCACCAT
>DSBZ01000058.1 GCA_011057175.1 Candidatus Acetothermia bacterium | reverse complement strand
CACTAGCACCGTCCCCATGTTGATCCAGGTCCCGACCATGGCAGCGAATGGTAGCCCCTGGAGGCAGCTCACCCAACAGTTGTCGGGGGCGCGCCCCCCGCGCTACAGTGGGCAAGCAAGGGGGGAAATCACCATGTGGAAGGAGTTCAAAGCGTTCATCGTCAAGGGGAACCTCGTCCAGATCGCTGTGGCGTTCATCGTGGGCGTCGCGTTCGGCACGGTCGTGAGCTCGTTCGTGAACGACCTCATCATGCCCATCATCGGGAAGCTCGTCGGCAACGTGGACTTCGCCAACCTGTACATCAACCTTTCAGGACAGGCCTACGACTCCGCCCCGGCGGCGCGGGCCGCGGGGGCCGCCGCGATCTACTACGGCGCGTTCATCAACGCGCTCGTCAACTTCCTCATCATCGCATTCGTGGTGTTCCTGATCGTCAAGGCCTACCAGAGGATGGAGAAGCCCGAGGTCGCGCCTTCCCCGACCACGAAGGAGTGCCCGTTCTGCAAGACCCAGATCCCGCTTGGAGCCACGCGATGCCCCCACTGCACGTCGGATCTGGGGGGGAGGGGATAGCCTGGAACCGGATCGGAGGGGACGCCCGACGCGGCTCGGTCCTTCCCGGGTCGCGTTCCTCTAGGGCACCCCGGCGACCATCGGCACTGCAACCATCGCCGCCAGGGCCAGAGCCCCGGCAATGGCCATCAAGATCCGCTCACGTCTGCACACGTTCGATCTCCTCCCAAAGCCGTGCGGAGAGACCTTGCCCCCGCCCTGTGGAAGGTGGGTGAAAGGACGATGGAACTTCCCGCGATGGCGGGAGGAGTCCAGGGCGGATGTCCGTTGCCCGTAGGACACCCCTGACGGACCACTGCTGGTCCGGCTACCTCTCGCGGAGGAGGAGGACCGCCTTCCCGTTGTTCGTGCACGAGAAGATGACGACCGAGCTCTGGCTGGCATCGGAGGCGCTTGCGTAGAGATAGCGGATGTCCAAACCCTGCCGCGCCAGGACCTCGGTGATCCGCCGCAGGAACCCCGCCCGGTGGGGGAGCTCCACGACGACCACCTCCCGCTCCTCGACCTCGAACTCCGCCTTGCGCAATGCGTCGAGGGCGTAGCTGGGGGCATCCGGCACGAGGTGCAACTCGGCGTCATCGCCGTGGACCACCACCGCAACGGCGAGGATGCTGATCCCCTGATCGGCGAGGACCCGGGCGACGTCGGCCAGCACCCCCACCCGGTTCGCGGTGAACACCACCAACTCCCTCCCCATCGTGGCTTCGCGCATCCCTGCCTCCGCAGGACGGTAGTGTATCACCTCCAGCGGAGGATCCCATCCGTCTGATCCCATCCATTGCCCCCATCCGCCCAAGCCCGTGCGGGCCTGCTATAATCGGCCCCTTGGCGGGGGAGCCGTGAACACCACTGTCGAGCGGATCCTGATATGCAGCGCTTGGCCCTACGGATCGGGCCTGCCCCACCTCGGGAACCTCATCGGGTGCCTCCTTTCCGGGGACGCGTTCACCCGTTTCTACCGGCTGCGCGGATACGAGACCCTGCACGTGTCGGGGACGGATGCCCACGGGACGAAGGTCGAGTACGAAGCAACGCGGCTCGGGATGAGCCCCCGCGAACTCGCCGCGCAGGTCCATGAGGCCATCGTCCGCGTCCTCGCCGCGTTCGAGGTCGCGATCGACAACTACACCACGACCGAGTCCCCCGTCCACCACGAGTTCGTGACCTGGATCTACCGGGAGATGGAGAAGAACGGGTACATCGTGTCCCAGGAGGAAGCGCGGGCGTTCTGTGCGGGGTGCAGCCGCTTTCTCGCCGATCGGTTCATCATCGGCACCTGTCCGCGTTGCGGGTACCTCCACGCTCAGGGCAACCAGTGCGACGCGTGCGGGGCGCTGCTCGAACCCGAGCTCCTCCAGAGGCCCCACTGCGCGTTCTGCGGCTCGTCCCACGTCGTAGCCCGCTTCACCCGCCACTGGTACCTCGACCTCGCCGCGCTGACCCCGAAACTCCTCTCCTACGTACGAAGCCGGGACTTCCGCGGGAACGTGCGGCTGTTAACGGAGCGGCTGATCGAGGACGGGCTCCGGCCGCGGGCCGTGACGCGGGATCTGGTGTGGGGGATCCCCGCCCCGTTCCCCGAGGCCGAAGGGAAGGTCATCTACGTATGGGCGGAAGCCGCATTGGGTTATGTCTCAGCGACGATCGAGCACTTCCGCCGACGGGGGGAAGAGGAACGATGGCGGGAGTTCTGGTTCGGGGACAAGGTGTGGCAGATCTACACCCAGGCCAAGGACAACATCCCGTTCCACACGATCATCTTTCCCGCTCAGCTCCTCGCCTCGGGTCAAGGGTTCCACCTCCCGGACCAGATCGCGGCCACGGAGTACCTGAACTGGATCGGGGGGGAACAGTTCTCCAAGACCCGGCGGGTCGGGATCTTCGCCGATGAGGCTCTCGAGCTCCTCCCGCCCGTGTACTGGCGGTTCTACCTCTTCTACAACCGCCCCGAGTCCAAGGACGTCGAGTTCTCGTGGGAGGAGTTCGACAAGGCGGTCAACCACGTCCTCGTGGACAACATCGCGAACTTCGTGCACCGGGTCCTGTTCTACGTGTGGTCCAAGCACGGAGGGACCGTGCCCGCCGAGCCGACGGATCCCGAGATCGGGCAGGCGATCGACGGCGCGTGCGCCGACGTCGTGCGCGCGATCGAAGAGGGGAGCCTCGCCGCCGCCCTGCGCACGATCGCCCTCCTCGCCGGGAGGGGGAACGAGTACTTCCAACGTAAGGCGCCGTGGCGGACTGGAGATGGGAGGGCCGTCGCCGCCGCGGCCCACCTCGTGAAAGCCCTCGCCATCCTCCTCGAACCGTTCATCCCCATGTTCTCCCGCGAGGTGTATGCCGTACTGGGCATGGAGGAAGCGACGTTCGACGATGCCCGGACGGGGCTCGGCGGCCGGCTGCTGGCCCACGAGCCACGGCCTCTCCTCGCCCACGTGGACATCGCCGAACTGAAAGGAAGGTATCAAACGATGAAGGAAGAAGGGCTCATCTCGATCGACGAGTTCCAGAGGCTCGACCTGCGGGTGGGACGGATCCTCGCCGCCGACGAGGTTCCAGGGTCGGACAAGCTCCTCGCCCTCAAGCTCGACCTCGGGGATCATCAGGCTCAGGCCGTGGCCGGGATCCGCCGGCACTACCAGCCCGCGGACCTCGTGGGGAGACTCGTGGCGGTGGTGGCAAACCTGAAGCCGGCCACGATCCGGGGCATCCGCTCCGAATGCATGATCCTGGCTGCATCCGACGGCACGCTCTGCCTCCTCTCCCCGGACCGCGAGGTGGAGCCGGGGACCCGGATTCGCTAGGATTGCCAGCGCAACCTTTTCCCACTAAGATGAGGCAGATGGCTACGTACGCTGTTGTGGAGATAGGCGGAAAGCAATACCGCGTCGAAGCCGACACGGAGATCGTGCACGAGTCCCTCCCCAGGACGGCCGTCGGGGAGGAGGTGACGTTCGATCGCGTCCTCCTCGTGCGGAACGGCCAGGGCGTGGAGATCGGTCGTCCCTACGTGGAGGGGGTCGAGGTGGTGGGGAAGGTGGTGGAGGCCGGACGGGGGCCGAAGGTGATCATCCAGCGGTTCTCCCCCAAGAAGGGCTACCGTCGGATGAAGGGCCACCGCCAGCCCTACATGCGGACGCGGATCCTGGCGATCGCGAGGAGGTAGCCGGTGGTGGAGGTGGTGATCGAGCGCGACGAGGAGGGCCGGGTCCACACGGTGGCCCTGCATGGGGACGAGTCCGCAGAAGGGCTCGCCGCCAGGGCGCTCGTGGAGGCCCCCATCGCCGGCCTGCGGGACTACCTCCATCTCGACCCGGAGGTCGTGCGGGAGGGGAACAAGGTGCGATTCCAGGTCGATCGGTCGGATTTCTTCCTCGACCGCGAGGTCGATGCCGTTGTGGAGACGATGGTCCTCGGATTGCGTTGGCTTTCCCGCACCCGCCACGGGCAGATCGTGGTCCATGAGGTTGGGGAAAGCGTGAGGGTGTGAGAGGTCAAGATGGCACACAAGAGCAGCGGCGGTTCGACGCAGAACGTCCACGACTCGCCGGGTCAGCGGTTGGGGGTCAAACGCTACGGGGGCGAGCTCGTCCAGCCGGGGTGCATCATCGTCCGCCAGAGGGGGACCCGGTTCTACCCCGGCTCCGGCGTCGGCATGGGCCGGGACTTCACGATCTTCGCCAAGACGACGGGGACGGTGCGCTTCGCTGGCCATAAGCGCGTGTACGTGAACGTGGATCCGCTCCACGAAGAGGGGTAGACCCCTCCGGATGTGGATTGACGAGGCGAAGATCCACGTCGCCTCTGGCCGGGGGGGCAACGGCCTGATCAGTTTCCATCGCACTCGCTCTAACCCCCGCGGCACCCCGGATGGCGGGAACGGCGGTCGGGGGGGAGACGTGATCCTCCATGCCACCCGTTCCGTGGCAACCCTCGCTCGGTTCCAAACCCAGGTCCACTTCCGCGCCGGGCACGGTGGCCACGGCGGCCCGAACTGCCGGCAGGGCAAAGACGGTACTGATCTCGTCATCCATGTTCCCGTCGGTACCATCGTGCGCGAGGCGGGGACGGGGGAGGTCCTCGCCGACCTCGTCCGCGACGGGGCGGAGGTCCGGATCGCCCACGGCGGACGGGGTGGACGCGGCAACAAGGCATTCGCCACCTCCGCCCGCCAGGCCCCGCGGATCCGCGAGTTCGGGGAGCCAGGGGAGGAACGCTGGCTCCAGCTCGAACTCCGGGCGCTGGCCGACGTGGGGATCGTTGGGTTTCCCAACGTGGGGAAATCATCCCTCCTCGCGCGCGTGTCCCGGAAGAGGGTCAAGGTCGCCCCGTACCCGTTCACCACGCTCTCCCCCAACCTCGGACTCGTCGAGGTGGGGGACGGCAGTTCGCTCGTGATGGCCGACCTCCCCGGGCTGATCGAGGGCGCCCACCACGGCAAGGGGCTCGGGGATCGATTCCTCCGTCACGCGACGAGGGCGCGGGTCCTCCTTCACCTCGTGGACCTCGCAGGGGTGGAGGGGCGTGACCCGCTCGCGGACCATCGCCTCCTCCGGCGGGAGCTCGAGGCGTGGCCGGAGCTGAGGGACAAGCCGGAGGTGGTGGCGGGGAACAAGGCCGATCTCCTGTCCCCGGAGCGGATCGCAGCGGAGGTGGAGCGGTTCCGCAAAGAAGGGATCGAGCTCCATCCGATCTCCGCTGTCACTGGGCGGGGCGTACGCGAGCTCTTGTTCCTCGTGTGGGACAGACTCCGCGCGGCACCATCCCTCGTCCCGGAGGCCGAGGCTCCCCCCACGCGGGTGTGGCGGCTCACCCCAGACGAGGCTCCGTTCACGGTCGCCGAGGAGGGGGGAGAGCTCGTCGTGTGCGGCCCGGCCGTGGAGAGGCTCGCCCGGCGCCTCGACCTCTCCACCGAGGATGCCCAGCAGTACTTCTACCATCGCCTGGAACGGCTGGGGGTCATCGCCGCCCTCAAGCGGCGCGGGCTCAAGCCCGGGGCCACGGTGCGCATTGGGGAGAATGCCTTTGAGCTTGCAGGGTAAGACCGGCCTGTTCGGGGGCACGTTCAACCCCATCCACGTCGGCCACCTCCGCGTGGCCGAGGAGGCATGGCGCCAGTTCGGGCTGCGCGAGGTCGTGTTCCTGCCCACGGGGTGCCCTCCCCACCGCGCGGTCGACGAGGGGGTATCCGCTGAAGCGAGGTACATGATGGTCCGCCTCGCCGTGGCCGGGCACCCCGGCTTCACCGTATCCCGGTTTGAGGTGGACCGGACCGGCCCCTGCTACACCGTGGATACGGTGGCCGCCCTGAAGGAGGTCTACCGCCAAGGGGTGGCGTACATCGTGGGCGCGGACATCTTCGCCCAGATCGAGACCTGGCGCGACTGGCAGCGGCTCCTCGCGAGCTGCCCGTTCATCGTCGCCCCGCGCCCCGGCGTGTCCGCAGCGACGTTCCATCGGCCGCCGTTCGACCGAGCGGAGGTGCACTTCCTGAAGATGCCCACGATCTCCGTGTCATCCTCCGAAGTCCGCCGCCGCTACCGGGAAGGGCTCCCCACCTTAGGGATGGTTCCACCGGCGGTGGACCGGTGGATCCGCACAAACGGCCTGTACGGCGTGGCCCCATCGCCTGAAGGCGGCTAGAATACCGGCATGAGGAGGGACCTATTCGACGGGAGTTTCGGGTAAACGAGCAGATTCGATCGCGGGAAGTTCTACTGATCGACGCCGACGGACGAAGCTTGGGAGTCCACCCGGTGGAGAGCGCCCTCGCCCTCGCGCGCGAGAGGGGGCTCGATCTCGTGGAGGTGGCTCCCGAAGCGAACCCCGTGGTGTGCAAGATCGTGGACTACGGGAAGTACCGGTATCAGCTGGGGAAGCGGGAGAAGAAGCAACAGAAGACGTCCCGCCTCAAAGAGGTGAAGTTCACGATCCAGACCGGAGAACACGACTTCCAGACGAAGCTTGGGCGGATCCGGGAGTTCCTCGACGCCGGCCACAAGGTGCGGGTGTCGGTGTTCTTCAAGGGGCGCCAGATCATCCACATCGGCAAAGGCGAGGAGATCCTGACCCGGGTCACGACAGAGACCAAGGACATGGCCAGAGTGGACCAGGAAGCGGTCACCAAGGGACGAACCCTGCAGATGCTGCTCGTCCCCCTGCCCCGCAAAGGAGGGCGCAATGAAGACAAGGACCCACAGATCGTCAGCGAAGAGGTTTAGGATCTCGGGGACGGGGAGGATCTTCCACCGCCGCGCCAACCGCAAGCACAAGCTGTCCAAGATGCGGCCGCAGTATCGTCGAGAGGCGAAGCGTCCCGTGGAGGCGTGTGGTGCGGATCGCAAGCGCCTGCGACGAATGCTGAACATCTGAGAGGAGGGGCAACGATGCGCGTTCCGGGAGGGGTGAAACACGGGCGGCGACGCCGGAAGGTCCTGAGGGCTGCGAAAGGGTTCAAGGGGAAACGGCGATCCTGCTATCGCATCGCCAAACAATCTGTGTTCAAGGCGCGGCGGCACATGTACGTGTCGCGAAAGCTCGAGAAGCGCACCATGCGGAGGCTGTGGATGGTGCGGATCGGGGCAGCCACGCGGAGCGAAGGGGTCTCCTACTCCGCGTTCATGGGCGGCCTACGCCGAGCCGGGATCGCGTTGAACAGGAAGATGCTCGCTGATATCGCCTACCGCGATCAGGAGGCCTTCTCCTGCATCGTGGCCGCAGCGAAGGAGCCACAGAACGGTTGAAACAAGGTTGGTATTGACATTGCCGCCTCGCCCCAGTCTGATCGCCGCGGGTGGACCCAGCGCCCCCCGACAGGTGGTGGAGCCGCCCCCGCACGGGGAGCGTTGCCGAGGGAGGCCCTACGCTCAAGGGTAACCACATCCTGATCACGGTCGAGCGCACGCTCGCCGGGCCCCGGCGGCGGGTGGCGATCGTCGAGGACGGCGAGCTCGTGGAGGTGCACTTCGAGGTCCCCACGCGGCAGGCGCTCGTCGGGAACATCTACAAAGGGCGGGTGGAGACGGTCCTCCCTGGGATGGGAGCCGCGTTCGTCAACGTCGGAGAGAAGAAAGCCCTGTTCCTGTCCGAGCACGAGATCAACGACTCCCTCCTCCGGGCGAAGGGCTTCGAGCCATGGAAGGAGAGCGCCCCCATCCAGAAGGTGATTCGCCCTGGCGATGCGGTCGTGGTCCAAGTCCGTCGGGAGGGCATGGGGAAGAAGAACCCCCAGGGGACGACGAAGGTCAGCCTCCCCGGCCGGTACTGGGTGTTCCTTCCCACCGAAGATCGGGTCGGGGTCTCTCGCCGCGTGAGCGGGCACGAGGAGGCCCACCGCCTCCGCCAGATCGCGTACGGCCTGAAAGGGGAAGGGCAAGGGCTCATCGCTCGTACGGCGGCCCTCCGCGCGTCCGAAGAGGACCTGGAGTTCGACTTCCGCTACCTCCGCACGCTATGGGAGGGGATCGCGGCAGCGGCTGCGGAATCCCCGCCGCCCCGCCTCCTTCACCAACCCCTCGACCTCGTGCGCACGCTCGTGCGTGACCGCTTCCTCGACAGCGTCGGCTCCCTCATCGTGGACGACGCTGAGCAACACGAGGAGGTCGTGGAGTTCTTGGACCAGCTACGTCTCCCTCGGCTCCGGCACCGCGTCCGGATGTATCGGGGAACGGTCCCGTTGTTCGTGCGCTACGACATCGAGCGCCGGTTGCGCGAGGTGCTGCAGCGCCGGATCCCCCTCAAGGCGGGCGGGTTCCTCGTCGTGGACGAAACGGAGGCCCTCACAGCGATCGACGTCAACACGGGTTCCGACGTCCGACACCGTAACCAGGATGCGGCGATCCTCAGCACGAACCTCGAGGCGGCGCGCGAGATCCCGAGGATCCTCAGGCTGCGCAAGATCTCGGGGATCATCATCGTCGATTTCGTGGACATGGAAAGCGGCGACGAGGAAAAGGTGATGGCCCTCCTCGCTCAGGAACTGAAGAAGGATCGGGTGCCTGCCGACCTCATCGGTGTGACCAAGCTTGGACTGGTCGAGATCACCCGCCGCCGGGAGGGGGAGTCGCTGGTGGCGATGATCGACGATATCGAGGAGAGCTAGACCCTCGTTGCACGGGGAAGCGGAGGGAGCTACCATCGTTGCCGAGGGCGGATAGCTCAGTTGGTAGAGCGCTCCCTTCACGGGGGAGAAGCCGGGGGTTCAAGTCCTCCTCCGCCCATAGCTCCCATGTACTTCGCCCTCGAAGGCCTGCCCGCGCTGGGGAAGAGCGAGCTCCTGTCCGTCCTTCGTCTCTACTACCCCCGAGAGGTGATCGTCTTCCCAGAGCTGGTGAAGGAGGTCGCGGAGAGAGGGAGGATCGACCTCTTTCGGGAACGGTCCCGGCTGAACGAGGCGATTTGGGCGGAATTGCCCCGTCAGGAGCAAGCGATCCGCGATTCACTCGCCTGTGGGAAGACGGTGATCGCGGAATCGCACCTCGGGGTCCACGCCGCTTACGCTTCTGTCCTCGGCGATCGAACGTTCCTCGAGGCGTTCGCGCGCCGGGAGGGGAACCTCCTCTGGCCGGATCGTTTCCTGCGGCTGTCCGCCCCGATCCCGGTCTCCCTCGCCCGCCAGGAGGCGCGGGGCGACCCCCGGTACGCGGTGCCGGAGGAGGTCCTAGCGGCGATGCTCGCTCAGCTCGATCGATGGCACGCTGAGCGAGGGCATGCCCTGGAGTTCGTGGACGCTGACCGGGCGCCGGCCGCGGTGATCGCCGACCTCGCCACGAAGGCGGGCCTCGTCTACCAGCCCCAAGCGCGCGAAGGGATCTTCCCCTATCTCCTCCTCCTCGGGCGCCCCGCAGCGGGCAAGTCCGAGCTCATCCAGTTCTTGACCGAGATCCTCCCCGATGAGCGCGCTGAGCAGTACCATGTTGGCCAGTTGCGGATCGCGGATGACTTCCCGCTCCTGTGGCAGAAGTTCGTCGAGGACGACCTGTGGGAGAGGGTCGGCCGGGGTCGCCTTCATTCCCGGCGCGCGGGGGAGAACTACGCCGTGTCCGACGATCACCTGTGGCCGTTTCTCGTTCTCGTCCTCGGGGAGGAGCTCCTCCGCCATCCCGCCCAGGCCGGGGAGACGGTGATCGTGGAGTTCGCTCGTGGTGGGCCGACCGCGTACCACGATGCCCTTGCCCGCCTCCCATGCGAGGTCCTCCAGAGGGGGGCCATCCTCTACCTCGACGTCCCGTTCGAGGAATCGTGGCGCCGGAACCTGACTCGCTACGATCGCTCACGCCGGGGAGGGATCCTCACCCACTCCGTCCCCCGCGAGGAGATGGAGCGCACCTACGCCCGAGACGACTGGGCCGAGCTCGCCCCCGGGGGGTCCGGTTACATCGTGGCTCAGGGGATCCGGATCCCTTACCTGACCGTCCCCAACTCGCCTCAACCGGAGGGGCACCTCGGTTTCTCCCGGCGGTTCGCGCCCGCCCTCACCGCCCTGTGGCGCCTCGCCCTGGGGCGGTGAGCTAGAGGTACCCCAGCCTGACCCCCACGATCATCCCGATCCCGATCAGGACCATGACCAGCCCGGTCGTGAAGTGGAGCTTGCCCAGCTTGGCCTGCCGCCACCGCTCTGCCCGCGCGGTGGTCGTGAACCCGAAGTGCACAAGGAGCGTGATCCCGATCATGGGGAGGATGAAGATGAAGTTGTAGAGGAGGAGCCACAGCGCCCCCTGGACCCGGGTCGTGGTCTGGGAGAGGAGCGTCAGGATCACGATGTAGGGGCCCGACGTACATGGGGCGAGGAACAAGGAGTCAACGAGCCCAATCACGAACGTCCCCGGGATCGACACCACCGACGCCGTGAGCTTCTTCACCGAAGGCTTCCATCGCTCCGGGACCTCGATCGAGAACCACTTCCCGTACCAGAGGAGGTCCTTCATCTCCCATAGCCCGACGAGGATCGCGAGGGCAGACACGGCGTAGATGAACGGCTCGCGGAAGGAGCGAGTGCCGACCGTCACCCCCAGGATCGAGTAGAGCACGAACCCGATTCCGAAGTAGGCCACGAAGATCCCCGCGGCGAAGGCGAGCCCGGCCCAGATAACCTTGGCCCGCTTTCCAACCACGAGCAGGGTCCCGAGGAGCAGGAGCAGAACGGCGAAGTCGCACGGGTTGATCGAGTCGAGGGCCGCGCCCACGATCACCGCGCCCAGGGTGAGCTGCTCCCGCAGCCGCAGGCGCTCCAAGGGGGAGGTGGCCTTCGTCTCCACCGCCTTCGCCACGGCTTGGTCGAGGGCGAGCCTCCCCTCCGGGGTGGTAATCGGGAGCGGGGCCTGGCGGGGGAGGTAAAGCTGCCCGGCCACCACAGCGGCGTCGCCGACGAACAGGGCCGGGGGATCTCCCCGGGCCCCGAACAGCCGCCGCAGCTTCTCGAACGTGGCGAGGGCATCGGGGTCCGCCAGGTCCACGCGCCGAATGCCGAGGGACGGGTACTGCTCCGCCAGGCCAAACACCACGGCTTCCAGCTCGCCGCACTCCGGACACCCTTCTTTGGGCATGTACAGCACCGCCTCGGTAGCTGTGGGAGGGATCTTGGTGAGAGGGGATGGGGCCCCCTTCGCCGCGGCCTGCCGAATGGCGTCCTCCAGCGCCAGCTCCTGCGCCAGTCCGCCTAGGGTCGCCGGTTCGGGGCCGAGGCCGTAGAAGGTGTCCCCCACCATGGCCACGTCCCCCACGAACACCATCGGCACCGGCCCGAGCTGGGCCCCGTACGCTGCGAGGAGCTTCTGGAGGAGGCTCCAACCCTCCGCTGTCTGAATCTCGTACCGCTGGAGCGTGAAGGGGAGCCCAGCCCGCTGGAGGTCATCCAGGAACGTCTCCACCTGCTTGCAGTGGGGGCATCCCACGTCATAGAAGAACAGGACCTCCACGCTCTGGCCCACTGCCCCGACCCAAACCGCCGCCGCCAGCCCGAGCCCCAACGCCGCCTTTGCCCTACGCCCCATCGCACTTCCCTCCTTCCACCAACTCCGCCCTGATCCACTCCCACAGCCGATCCCGAACGTCCCGAAACGCGGCCCAACGCTCCTCCTGCGTCCCCCGGGCAGCCGCCGGGTCGAACTCCTGTCCCAAGAGCTCGCCCACGTCCTTGGCCCGGTGGGCAGAGATATCCACCCCGCGCTCGGCAAGGACCTCCACCGCCAAAGGGTGGACCGCCGTCGGGCGGTGCCCGGCGCTCGCCACCGTGTACCGGTCTCCCGCGAGATACCGCAGGATCCCCTCCGCCATCTGGGACCGGGCCGAGTTGTGCGTACACAGGAAGAGCACTCGCTTCGTCTTCGTCACTTCCACACCAAGAGCAAGACCGCGACGCCGACCACCAGGATGAGGGCGATCTCCAGCGGGCTCAGGACCCGGCGGAGCTTCGTGGGCAGGCGCTCGAGGGGGGAGGGGCACCCTTCCGCCCGGCACCGGACCACCTCCTCCTCGATCCGAAGCTCCACTCCGAGGCCGATCCCCGTCACGGCGAGGTCCCCCACGAACACGGTCGGAGTGACCTCCTTCGTGAGCCCATAGGCCTCGCCCAAGGTCACCATCAGCCGCCAGTTGTCCGGGCTGAACGTGACCTCGTGGGCCACAACCCGGAGCTCGGGGTACCTCTGCTGGAGTTCGGCCAGGTATGCCTTCATCACCAGGCAGTCCGGGCACGTAGTTGACCAGAAGTAGTGGAGCTCCACCTCCGTGGCGGCCCCGAGGGCCGCCGCGCCCGCGACAAGGGCGACAAGCACACGCCATCTCATCCCGCCACCTCCTGCGTCCGCCGACCGCTGCGGGGGAACCAGTGCTGGGTGCGCAAGCAGACCCGCACCAAGGTCAGCATCACCGGGACCTCGATCAGAACGCCGACCACCGTCGCCAGGGCCGCCCCCGAGGACAGGCCGTAGAGCATCGTCGCCGTGGCGATGGCGACCTCGAAGTGGTTCGAGGCCCCGATCATCGCCGACGGGGCGGCGTCCTCGCAGCGGAACCGGAGCAGCCGCGCCACGCCATACGTGATTCCGAAGATGAGCCACGTCTGAAGGAAGAGCGGAATCGCGATCCACAGGATGGTCAACGGGTTCTCGACGATCGTCTCGCCCTTGGTCCGGACGATCCACCGCCGGGTGAAGTATCCGGCCACCAAGGGGAGGGCCACGTAGATCGAGATCGAAAGGAGCAGCGCCTGCCAAGGGACGGGCATCCGGTTGATCCCGAGGAGGAACTTCCCCAGCGGCCCGTACAGGACGAGCAGCGTCAGGGAGTTGATCGCCACCATGACCAACGTGTGCCCTGGTTTCCCCGCGCGAGGAACCCCCACATGAGGACCATCGCCGTACACGGGGCGATCCCCAGCAGGATCGCCCCCGAGGTGTAGGACCGGAAAAGCTCCACTTGGGTCCCGTCCTTGACGATCTCCGTTCCCGGGAGGAGCCCCCGGAACAGAACCCCCAGGAAGAGGGTGGCGATCCCGAACATCGTGAACGGCTTGATCCCCCAGTTCACGGCCAGGGTCAGCAGGGCCGCCTTCAGGTTCTTGCCAGCCTTGAGGACCTCGGCGAAGTCGATCTTGACCATGATCGGGTACATCATGAAGAACAGGGCGACGGCGATGGGGATGGACACGACCGGGCCCCCCCAACGTAGATAGCGAGCGAGTCGAGGCGCCGCCCCACCTCCGGGGCGACCTTCCCGAGGAGGATTCCCGCCCCGATGCAGAGGAGGACCCACGCTGTGAGGTACCGTTCGAACACGCTCAGCCCCCGCGGGGGGCGAGGACCCATGACCTGAGCGCTCATCGTCGGACGCGTTCTCGCTGCGGAACGGGGAACAAGAGCTCGTCCCCGAAGCTTGCACGCCAGGCAGCAATCCCTCCGAACAGGCAGCGCGCCTGGGAGAACCCTACGCTCTGCAGGTACTGGGCGACCGAGCACGCCTGGGAGCCATCCTCATCGACGATCCAGATCGCGAGTGGCGTTCCCGTCCGCGGACGGGGCAGGGTCGCAGCCCAGGCCGCCACATCTTCGGCGGTGGGGAGGGACACGTTGTCCGCCCCTGGGAACCGCCCTTGGGCATAGGCCTCCGGCGGCCGGAGGTCGACCACGTACTGGAACCTCGCCGCAAGTCGTGTCGGCTGCTCCGCGGAGAAGGACCCGTAGTACGGGGTCCCCGTGGGGACCGTCCGCACTGCGTCCGGTGCCCACATGAAGAACAGGTCCCCCAGCGCCAGCCACCACCCGGCAAGCCCGCCGGAGATCGCGCGGGGGAGGAGGAAGCCGTTCTGCTGGAGGAGCTGGGCCGCCTGGACGGCCTCAATCCCCGTCGCGTCGTAGAGGTAGACCACCTTCGTGCGGGGGAGCTCCCCCATCCGTGTCTGGAGCTCGGCGAACGGGATGTTCATCGCCCCCAGGAGGTGCCCTTGGGCGTACTCCTCGGGAGTGCGGAGGTCCACGAGGACGTAGAACCACTGGTCAAGCGTAGAAGTGGCCCCTTCGTGCGCAGCCAACTGCCGGACAAAGCCCCGCACCTCGATGATCTGCCGGGGGTTGGCCGGGTCGTTGGAGCTCACCGTCAGCACCTGGGATACGGGCTGGGGATAGCGGCTGTAGCCCGCCGTCCGGAACGTAACCGTCATCGTTGTCGATTCCCCAGGAGCTAGCGTCCGCTTGGGAAGCTGGTAGCCCATACAGCTGCAGTTGTAGCTGACTCCGCTGATCTGAAGAGTCGCATCGCCCGCGTTCGTGAGGACAACGTAGAACTGGACGACCACCCCGTCCATCGCCGTCCCGAAATCGTACAAGGTGCGATCCACCACCAGCTTCGGGGCCGCCAGGGCCACCGTGCCCAATGCCAACAGTCCGAGAGCCACGCTTGTGCTGCGTTTCATCTCTTCCTCCTTATTGCGACGCTAGCCGCGTCCCTTCGCTTCCAGGTGCCTCTTGATCTCCGCGACGGGAGCGATGTGGCCGGAGACAACGATCTCGCCATCGATGGCGAGCGCGGGCGTCATCATCACGCCCCGCGCCGCGATCGTGGCCAGATCTTCTACCTTGACCACCTGGGCCTCCAAACCCAGTTCCGCCACCGCCTGTTCGGCGTTTCGCACCATTGCCTTACACTTCCGACATCCCGTCCCAAACACCTCGATCACGTGCATCTACACCTCCTCCCTGTCTTGGGTTCCCTCTCACGGGGCCGCGTAGACCAGGCACAGACCAGCGAGGATGACGAGTCCTCCCGACACCCCCTTGACGATCTTCAAGCCGCGGGACTTCTCGCTCCAGTTCAAGTAACGCTGGACCACGCCCATCGAGGTTCCCGCCACAACGATCACCGCGCAGTGGCCGAGGGCGTACATCCCCAGGAGCAGCCCCCCAGTGGCACGGGCTCAGGATCACGCTCAGCACCCCCACGCGAGGGCCCCTGCCGCCGCGACGATGGGCGACCCCTCCATCGCCCCGTTGAGCGCGGCGAAGAGGCGGTCCAAGCTGGCGTCCTCCCACGTCGACCCCAAGCTCCCGCCACTTCGCGAGGATCTGTTCCTTCGAGTAGAAGCCCACGTGACGGAAGAGCTCCTTGCCCGTCGCGTCGTAGAAGATCTGGGTCGGGATGATCCGGATCCCGTACCGGTCGGCCTCGGCGGGGTTCTTCCACACGTCGATGAACACGACTTCGAACACGCCGGCGTACTCCACCCGGAGCTCTTCAAGGATCGGCGCCATCTGCTTGCAGGGGATGCACTTGTCCGCCCCGAGGTCCACGAGCTTCGGCAGGGGCTGCGGCGTGGGGGGCGGCTCGACGGGAGGAGGTGCGGTGACGGGGGGTTCGGCCTCCTCGGCGCCGACAGCCTCTGTCCCCGCCGTCTCCCCAAGCGCAGGTTCGGGAAGGGATTGCGCCGGTGCCAGGACCGCGCTGACCGCGGCCTCGGGTTCACCCGTCGGGACAGCCCCGGAGGCCTCCCCTACCTCGGAGGGCGACCCCGGCTCTGACAGGCCCCCCCTGCCTGAGGTACGCGGCCCCCCACCGCCAGCGCGAGGAGCACGAGCACCCCCAGACGTAGGAGCACCTTCCCGCCACTTCCGGAACCGCTCTTCCGCTTCGTCATCGTTCCCTCTCCTCGGGCGTACCGGCGCCACGCACCGCATCCCTGATTGCGTTGACCGCCCGCGCACGGTCCCCTTCGTCAAGGGCAGAAGGGGAGCCCTTCTTGATCCCGAGGTCCTCGGACCGGACGAGGGCCGCGTCAGGGGGGAACCCCGCCCGCTCGGCGATCCGCCGGGCGCAGGCCAGGGGGCAGCCGTCGATGGCCACGATCCGCTCCGCGTCCCTCAGGCGCCTCTGCACCACCGGGTCTCCATCGGCGAGCGAGGCCAGGCAGAAGATCATCCCCTCCCCCGCTTTCGCCTCCTCCAACGCCGCAAGACCCGTCAACGTCCCCACGTTCGACACCTCCGTGATGGCCTCCCGCAACCCGACGATCCCCACCCGCCGACCCTCGACCTCGATGAATTCAGGCCCGCAAGCTCACAAGCGGCTCATCCCACCACCGTCCCGTAGAACTTCCCCGCCAGGGTGGACAGGACGACGACGAGGAGGATGAACGCCACCGTCTTCTTCATCCCCAGGACGCGGCGGATGACGAGCATCGAGGGGAGCGAGAGAGCCGGACCGGCGAGCAGCAAGGCGAGAGCAGGCCCTTGCCCCATCCCCGACCCGAGGAGCCCTTGCAGGATCGGGACCTCGGTGAGGGTGGCGAAGTACATGAACGCCCCCGCCACCGACGCCACCGCGCACGAGAGCGAGGAGTTCCCCCCCACCGCGGCCTGGACCCACCGGGCGGGGATGAGGCCCTCCTCGCCAGGCCGGCCGAAGAGGAACCCGGCCACGAGGACCCCCCCGAACAGGTACGGGAGGATGAGGAGCGCGTAGTCCCACGTCGAGCGGGCCCACGCCACCCCCTCCTCCTTCCCCACCCAAAATGGGAGGAGCGCAACCAGCGCCACGAGGAACACCCCGGCCACGGCGTAGTGGAACCGCCAGAGGGTGGTGTAGGGGGACGGGGTATAGTCCACACCAACGATCTCGGTCTTAGGGAAGGCGACGAGATCCTCTTCCCCGGCGGGTTTGACAAGCAGCGAGGAAGCGTCCTCGCCGCCGCGGGTGCCAGAGACCACGGTTCCGTCGCGGAGGGTCACAGTGATCCCCGCCGGCCGGCCCCAGTTGGCGAACACGAGCACCGCGATCATGAGGGAGAACATCACCGCCGTCTTCCACAGCGGCCGGGCCGGCGGAGGCGCGGGGGGAAGCGCGGCCGCGGCAGCGGCCTTGGCCTGCTCCTCCTTTCGGAACAGGGCGTGCATGGCGAGGCCGATGACGACCGAGAACAGGACTGCCCCGATCGCCCGCGCCAGCGCGAGGGACGGCCCCAGCACCCGTGCAGTGAGGACGATCGCCAGGACGTTGATCGCCGGGCCGGAGTAGAGGAACGCCGTCGCCGGTCCGAGCCCCGCGCCCCGGGTGTAGATCCCCGCGAACACGGGCAACACCGTGCACGAGCACACGGCGAGCACGGTCCCCGACATGGAAGCCACCCCGTAGGCGAGGACCTTCCTCGCCCCGTAGCCGAGGTAGCGGATGACCGACGCCTGGGAGACGAAGACCGAGAT